>NZ_JBZFLI010000024.1:0-56951 GCF_058315175.1 Metabacillus sp. RB-C-LZQ-3-1
TGAAAGAACGCATATACCGATGATACCAGATGGTATGGTATGGTAAGAAAAAACTCAAGTATGGAAGATACTAAACAGAAGGGTAGAAAAATAATCATGGGATATAGCCTGAGCAGTGGAGGGAAAGCGCCAGTGTGTGGGGAGAATACCATCACCAAGTTAATAATCAATTAGGTGCTACATATAGGGAGAATAAACAAGCACGAAATAAAAATCGAGGCATATTGTAATTGAAATTAATTTATTTAAATTCAAAATTGTGTATACAATAATACTTTTTGGTAAGAATAAAAGTATGGAGGTGGAGATTTTGAATTCAAGCAGTACGCAAAAGTCTCTTGGGGAAACGTGTATTATATGTGATAAGAAAAAAGATACAGGAATTCATCTTTATACAAGTTTTATTTGTATAGAATGTGAGAAAGAAATGACAAGTACGCAAACGTCTGATCCTAAATATCAATATTACTTAGAAAAGTTAAGAATAGTTAAAAACTCACCACTTTATTCATAAATCCTAAGGCTGATTAAAATCAGTCTTTTTTTTATAAAAAATCATTTTTATGATACACAAGGATACTCTTAATATATCAAAAAAATTACCTGGTCTTACAAAAAAGCAGTAAAACTATTCTATAGTTTATACTATATGATGAATCTATATATACTCAGTAAGTTAGATATTGTTATAATGATTTTAACCATAAAAAAGGACGTTGATTTCATGATGGAAACGCCTCTTTATTCTGCTTTATTAAAACATGCTAAAGATGACCCTTTATCTTTACATGTACCTGGACATAAAAATGGAGCAGTTTTTTTAAAAGAAGCAAAACATCTCTATAAAGATATTTTACATATAGATGTGACAGAATTAACAGGGTTAGATGATTTACACCACCCACAGGATGTCATCCTAAAAGCACAACAGCTTACAGCAAACTTATATGGAGTTAGACATTCATATTTTTTAGTAAATGGTTCAACTGTTGGGAATTTAGCAATGATTTTATCAACCTGCCAGGAAGGTGATGAGGTGCTAGTTCAGCGAAATTCTCATAAATCCATTATGAATGGGTTACAGCTTGCTGGAGTGAAACCGATCTTTTTAGCACCCAAATTAGATGCAGAGTATCGTGTTCCAAGTTATATTGAATTTGAAACGATAAAAAAGGCAATAACTCTCTTCCCAAATGCAAAAGTGCTAATTTTAACGAATCCGAACTATTATGGTCTATCCGTCAATCTAAAAGAGATCATTGCATATGCACACGAACATGGAATTCCAGTGCTTGTTGATGAAGCACATGGAGCTCACTTTATTATCGGTGATAGGTTTCCTTTATCTGCTGTTGAGGCTGGTGCGGATATTGTCATTCATTCAGCACATAAAACTTTACCAGCGATGACAATGGGCTCGTTCCTACATCTTAACAGTGACTATATTAATCAAGAAACAGTAGAAACCTATCTTTCTATGCTTCAAAGTAGTAGTCCATCTTATCCAATCATGGCTTCTTTAGATTTAGCACGTGCCTATTTAAAGGAAATAATCGAAGAAAAGAAACAGGAAGATATTATTGAATCAGTCCAAACGGTTAAAGCATACCTGGACTCTATAAGGGGCATAGAGGTTATTGAATCAAGTGATCCGCTTGTTCAAAGCGATCCATTAAAGCTAACAATAAGATCGACAAATACATTATCAGGCTATCAATTACAAGAGATTTTTGAAGCAAATAATATCTTTGTAGAGTTAGCCAATTCTGACCATTGTTTATGTATATTACCACTTGCTGCTAGTACTTATATAATAAATAAGTTTAAAAATATTAGTTTTGATATGGAAAGACCTGAACTTGAAAGACAAGAACAATTTAAGTTATTGGAACAGGAAGAGGAAAGTATACAATCTTTAGATATTCCTTACTCACAGATAAAAAAATATAAAAAAAGGATAGTGGAATTAGATGAAGCAGCCGGTTACTATTCTGCAGAAGCTATTATTCCATATCCCCCTGGAATTCCTCTTATTATGGTCGGTGAAAAAATATCAACTGATTTAATTCAAAAGATAAAAGAGATGCTTGAATTGGGTGTAAACATTCAAGGAGACAATCATATTAAGAACGGGAAATTAAGTATATTTATGAATAGAAGGTGAATCTTTTTGAAGGGTAAATTTATCACATTTGAAGGGCCGGAGGGAGCAGGAAAAACCTCTGTGCTTGAAATGTTAATGAAAGAATTAAATGGAACAAAGAAGGAAATAGTTTTCACAAGAGAACCAGGTGGAATACACATTTCTGAAAAAATACGTGAAGTCATTTTGAATAAAGAACATACTGAGATGGATCCGCGAACAGAGGCATTATTATATGCGGCAGCAAGAAGACAACATCTCGTGGAAAGAGTTGTTCCCGCAATAGAGAATGGAAAAATCGTCTTTTGCGATCGTTTTATCGATAGTTCCCTTGCATACCAAGGGTATGCAAGGGGATTAGGAATAAAAGAAGTATTATCAATAAATGAGTTTGCTATTAATGGAGTGATGCCAGATCTAACATTTTATTTTAAAATAGATCCAAAGATTGGCTTACAAAGGATTACAAAGAGTTCAGAACGAGAGAAGAACCGCCTTGACTTAGAGGACTTATCATTCCATCAAAAAGTCCAGGAAGGGTATGAACAAGTAATCAGCATGTTTCCTGATAGAATTATTATCATTGATGCTGAAAAATCGCTTGAGGAAGTTGTAGAAGATGTGAAGGTTACATTAAAAAAAGTGATTTCTTTTTAAGAATAACAAAATTTATAAGTTTTGTTTGTTCAGCTCCGAAGCACAGGATGTGCAAGTGCAGTCGTTGGGACAGGACGTCGCGTAAGTTACTACCTTCGAGGTTATACTTACTTGCCCTAGGCTGGTCAAGGCGCTTGCGCTTTTCTTATTTTACGTTAACATAAAATTACCATTAAACGTGCAATGATTCACTTAATTGAACATGTTACAATAAAAGGAGGCTTCTTTATATGAAGTTAATTATTGTGGTTGTACAAGATCAAGATAGTAACAAATTATTGAATGCCCTTACTGAGCATAATTTCCGCGTTACTAAATTATCAAGTTCAGGTGGATTTTTAAAATCTGGCAATACAACATTTATGATAGGGACAGAAGATATACGGGTGGATAAGGCTTTGCAAATCATTAAGGATAATTGTAAATCAAGAGATCAGCTTGTTGCTCCTGTATCACCAATGGGTGGTAATGCTGATTCTTTTATTCCATATCCTGTTGAAGTTGAGGTAGGCGGAGCAACTGTATTTGTTCTTCCTGTCGAGCAGTTTCATCAATTTTAATAAAATCATCTAAATGGCGTTTATGCCATGGAGGTAAGGGATGAAAATTAGTCAAGATATTAGATCAATGATGGACAAGAGGGGATTGGAGCAAAAGGTCGCTCAAGCGTCTACAAAAGGATTCCATGATTTAATCGTTAAACAAGGAAGCAAGCTTCAACATGAACAGCTGAATAAATTGTTAGTGGATATTGATAGTGCTGGACGAAGATTAGCAAAGTCCAGAAACTTCAGTGACCTTTCAAAATATAAGCTTTTAGTGAAGAAATTTATTCATGAAGCTGTTGAATTCGGCATGAATATGAAACAATCAAGAAGCTGGGATTTTAATGGGAATAGTCGATCATTAAAAATAATTGAGCTGGTTGATGAATCACTTGTACAGTTAGCAGATGAGATTGTTAGCAAGGAAAATTCGACGATAGATATTCTTGCAAAAATAGGTGAGGTTAAGGGATTACTTATTAACCTTTATACGTAGAGAGTGAAGAGTATGACAAAAAATTGGAATACATTAAGTTCATATCAGCCGAGGGTTATGAAGCTATTAACGAATAGTATCATGAAGGACCGGCTGGCACATGCCTACCTTTTTGAGGGAAAAAAAGGTACAGGTAAAAAAGAAGTGGGGATTCTTTTAGCAAAAAGCTTCTTTTGTGAAAATCTTCAAAACTATGAGCCCTGTGAAAATTGCAGAAATTGCAAAAGAATACAATCGGGTAATCATCCGGATGTACACCTTGTAGAACCTGACGGGCTTTCTATTAAAAAAGGACAAATTCAGGCGCTGCAAGAGGAATTTTCAAAGTCAGGGGTAGAATCGAATAAAAAACTTTATATGATTGTTCACGCAGATAAAATGACAGTAAATGCAGCAAACAGCCTGCTTAAGTTTTTAGAAGAACCAAATGCCAATACAATTGCAATTCTTATAACTGAACAGTATCATAAAATGTTGAATACAATTCTATCTAGATGTCAGTTGCTATCCTTCCAGCCATTGCAGCCAAAAGCAATTGAACAAACATTGATAAATTCTGATATACCACCACATATTGCTTCATTAGTGTCACAATTAACGAACGACACAGAGGCGGCTTTTGACATGTCAAAAGATGATTGGTTTGCGCAGGCTAGATTGAAAGTGATAAAATTATATGAAATCCTCACCACTCGGAAAGGACAGGCACCTTTGTATATACACACTGAGTGGATGAATTATTTTAACGATAAGGAAAAACAAGAAACAGGGTTAGACTTGTTATTATATATATATAAGGATGTCTTATCTGTTCAATTAGGAAATGATGAACATGTGATCTATCAGGACATCATTCAGCAAATTAAACAGCATGCCCTTCAAATAACTCAAAGAAGTGTGACTGAGAAGGTAACTTCTATATTAGAAGCTAAGAAACGGCTTCATGCCAATGTAAATCCACAATTATTAATGGAACAATTGGTTTTAACATTGCAGGAGGGATAAGTTTGTATAATGTTGTAGGAGTTCGCTTTAAAAAAGCGGGCAAAATATATTATTTCGACCCAAATGGTCTTCAAATAGAGGATGACGCTTTTGTCATAGTGGAAACAATAAGAGGGATTGAGTATGGTAAAGTCGTCTTAAATAATAAAAAAGTGGAGGAAAACGATGTTGTTCTACCTCTGAAAAAAGTTATTCGTTTGGCTGATGAAAAGGATCGGTTAATGGTTCAAGAAAATCAGGAGGCTGCATCTGAAGCATATCATGTGTGCCAGAAAAAGGTTTCAGAGCATGGTCTTGATATGAAGCTCGTTGATGTAGAATATACATTTGATCGAAACAAAGTCATTTTCTATTTTACAGCAGATGGGCGTGTTGACTTTAGAGAGCTTGTCAAAGATTTAGCTGCGATTTTTAAAACAAGGATAGAGCTTCGCCAAATCGGTGTTCGGGATGAAGCAAAAATGCTGGGTGGTATAGGCCCTTGTGGCCGTATGTTATGTTGCTCTACATTCCTTGGAGATTTTGAACCTGTATCAATAAAGATGGCAAAGGACCAAAATTTATCGTTAAATCCAACGAAAATTTCGGGTTTATGTGGAAGATTAATGTGTTGTCTGAAGTATGAGAATGATGAATATGAATCTGCCAAAGAACAACTTCCTGATTTAGGAGAAATGATTGGGACTCCTAATGGGTTAGGAAAAGTGGTCGGTTTAAATATATTAGAAAAGATTCTACAGGTAAACCTTGTGGAGCAAGAACGCGTGGTTGAATACACTTGGGATGAATTGCAGAAAGAAGGCGTAGTTCCAATGCAATCCACAGATTGATGAGGTGGAACAAGTGGATAAAAAGGAAATATTTGAATCTGTTAGTAGTATGGAGGAACAAATAGGATCTTTATATACTCAATTAGGTGAACTTAAGCAACATTTAGGAGAACTCATTGAAGAAAATCATCACTTACAAATCGAAAATGAGAACCTTCGCCGAAGATTAGATTCAACAATGACTGATACGAAAAGCTCAACAAAAATAAAAAAGACAAAGGCGAAGGATAAACAGCAAAAGAAGCCAAATCAGCAGGTTGATATAGGTGAGGGGTACGATAATTTAGCGAGGCTTTATCAAGAAGGCTTTCATATATGTAATCTACATTATGGAAGTATTCGTAAAGATGGAGATTGTTTATTTTGCTTATCATTCCTAAATAAGAAATAATAGAACTGACTCATACTGGTTGTGTCCAAAAAGACCGAAACCGCATGTTATGTGTCAGTCTTTTTTTGCCATTTAGTGATTGCGCTTTTGTTAAAGGTAAGAAAGTATGAAATTTATTTTATACTTAGTTTAGGTGTCTAGCTCCAGCGCCTAGCCCCCGAGGTCATAAGCCAATCTGGAATTGAAGGCAAAGAACACCTTCTATTCCAAATCGTCTTATTTGCTCTAGGCTGGTCAAGGCGCTTGCGCTTTTCTAATTGTTAAAGGAGAAAAGAACTATGGTTAAGTTAATTGGAGATGAGAGGTTAGATTATTTATTAGCTGAGAATTTAAGAATTATCCAAAGTCCGTCAGTTTTTTCTTTTTCATTAGATGCCGTGTTATTATCCAGATTTGCTTATATGCCTATTCAAAAGGGGAATATAATTGATCTATGTACAGGAAATGGTATTGTTCCGCTTATTCTTAGTACAAGAACAAAAGGCAATATTATTGGTGTTGAAATTCAAGAAAGACTCTACAATATGGCGGTCAGAAGTGTCCAATATAACAGGTTGGACCAACAAATTAAGCTTATTCACGCTGATTTAAAGGATATGCCAAAGGAATTAGGACTTGGGAAATTTGATGTAGTTACTTGTAATCCACCTTATTTCAAAACACCGCAGAAAGATAAACAAAATATCAATGAACATTTGGCGATTGCGAGACATGAAATTCTATGTACATTAGAAGATGTTATCAGGGTTAGCAGTCAGCTTGTCAAGCAAGGTGGAAAGGTTGCTATTGTTCATAGACCAGGACGATTAGTTGATCTTGTTGAGTTCATGAGGAAATATGGAATTGAGCCAAAAAGATTGCAATTTGTCTATCCAAAGCAAGGAAAAGAAGCGAATACGGTCTTAATTGAAGGAATTAAAGGAGGCCAAGCGGATTTAAAATTACTGCCTCCTATCTTTGTATATGACGAGAATCACGAGTATACACCAGTTATTAGAGAGATTTTATATGGAAAAGAAGAGGATAATGATTAAAAGGGCACCAATATATGTAGGAGTAGAATAGATGGAAAAAGAGGCTCACTATTTTTATGTATTAGAGTGTAGTGATGGAAGCTACTATGCCGGCTATACAGTAGATATCGAAAGACGTTTGCATAATCATAACAGTGGGAAAGGGGCAAAATATACAAGAGGGAGAACCCCTGTAAAACTTTTATACTCTGAAAAATTTGATTCGAAAAGTGAAGCATTAAGAATGGAAATCAAGTTCAAAAAGTTCTCAAAGAAAAAGAAACAAATGTATATAGAAGGCAGGTGAAAGGAATATGCTACATACCCAAAAAAGCTTTGTTCTGGATGGAAATGATGTAGGGGATTTATATTTGGTGCCAACACCAATTGGTAATTTAGAAGATATGACCTTTCGAGCGATTAAGGTTTTGAAGGAAGTGGACCTTATTGCTGCGGAAGATACGCGTCAATCCAAAAAATTATGTAACCACTTTGAGATTGATACGCCTATCTTTAGTTATCATGAACATAATAAAGAGACAAGTGGGCAAAAGATCATTGAGTATTTACAGCAAAATAAGAGTGTTGCTTTAATCAGTGATGCGGGAATGCCGACAATATCAGATCCTGGAAGCGAACTAGTGCTGCAAGTGTTAGAATCAGGTGCAAAGGTTATCCCTTTACCAGGTGCTAATGCTGCGTTAACAGCGCTTATTGCTTCTGGAATTACACCACAGCCCTTTTATTTTTTCGGATTTTTAGATCGCCAAAAGAAAGAAAAAAGAAACCAATTAACTGCATTAAGTACTCGGAAAGAAACATTTATTTTATATGAGTCACCACATCGTCTAAAAGAAACACTTCAATTAATGCTTGAAAGCTTAGGGAATCGTTCCATTTGTTTATCGAGAGAATTGACGAAGAAGTTTGAGGAATTTATTAGAGGGAATATTGAAGATATCATAGCATGGTCTGAAAACAATGAAATTCGTGGGGAATTTTGTATTATTGTTGAAGGATCAAAAGAAGAATTAATAGATGATAAAGATATTTGGTGGGATGCATTAGGTGTGAAAGAACATGTTGAATACTACATAAATGAGGGGTTATCCTCAAAAGAGGCTATAAAAAAGGTAGCTACAGATCGAAATGTTCAAAAAAGAGATATTTACCAGGCATACCATATAGAATAATTTTTAAACAAAAAAGGGATCAAAAATGATCCCTTAAAACTTACTTATTTACTAATTGATTTTTGATTTCAGCTAAAATTTGTTCTGCACCTTCGCGGCTTAAAACTAATTTACCATTAGCTAAAGCAAGGTTATCATCAGAAACTTCACCAGTAATTTGGCAAGTCATATTTGGTTTGTATTTTTTAAGGATAATTTTATCATCATCAACGTAGATTTCTAAAGCATCCTTTTCAGCAATACCTAAAGTACGGCGTAATTCAATAGGAATAACCACACGACCTAATTCATCAACTTTACGTACAATTCCAGTAGATTTCATAATTTTAAGTAATCTCCTCTCAATTATATATATATTTATATTTTTTTATTATACTTCGTCAATATTCGACAAAATCTTTGCTTTTTTAAGCATATCAGTGTTTCCAATAAACGTCAATCATTTTTATTGTTTTTTCCATGTAAAAAAATAGGTGCTGTTATACAAACCTTAATATAAAAGGATTTCATTTATTAAATACCCATAAATTATGTATATAAAACCTATTAATGGAAAATAAAATATGTAAATCACATACTTTTTTTCAAAATATAACTAATATGAATTCGACATATACCCTTGTTTTTTCGACAAAGATTAAATCTATATGTCGAATCACAGAAATGTTAAAACTTTAGGTATATATTCTTGATATTAGAGGCTAAGATGGTATCATTAAGAGTATGAAAAAGTTTGAGATGGTTAGGTTAGTAAGGGATACTTATTGATCAATAATCTTAAGATTACATAATAGTACCTGAAGTACCTTTTGGACTAGGGTATTGAATAGCATAAAGGTTAATGGTTTCTTATCGCTCTCGTCCTTTGGGGCGAGGGCGTTTTTGATGACTTGCCGGGTACTTTTTCAAAAGGTAAGAAAGTATAAAATTTTATAAGTTTTAGTATCTAGCTCTAGGCGCCATCGGCGAAGAACAGGATGTGCAAGTGCAGTCATGGAGATTAACGTCGCGATTTTGACTGCCTCTAGGGTCTGGTCAATATGAATTGATGGCAAAGAATACTTTCTTTTCCTGCTAGCCTTATGCTTGTCGCCAAATGAAAAGCGCCTTGTGCTTTTCTAATTAATTGTTAGTTTGAGGAGGTTATACAATGGAAATTAATCAAAAGACATTTTATATTACAACTCCGATCTATTATCCGAGTGGAAAGTTACATATAGGACATGCCTATACGACCGTAGCAGGTGATGCAATGGCTCGTTATAAGCGTATGCGCGGCTTTGATGTTATGTATTTAACAGGTACAGATGAACACGGACAAAAAATTCAAAGAAAAGCGGAAGAAAGCAACATAACACCACAGGAATATGTTGATGGAATAGTATCGGGAATAAAAGATCTGTGGGAGAAAATGGATATATCATATGATGATTTCATTAGAACAACTGAAGATCGACATAAAGCAGTAGTAGAAAAAATCTTTGCTAAACTTGTTGAACAAGGTGATATTTATTTAGATGAATATGAAGGTTGGTATTCTGTTCCAGATGAAACCTTCTATACTGAGCTTCAGCTTGTTGACCCAATTAAAGAAAACGGGAAAATTGTTGGAGGGAAAAGCCCTGACAGTGGACATCCAGTTGAATTAGTTAAAGAAGAATCATATTTCTTTAAGATGAGTAAATATGCAGATAGACTTTTAGCGTTCTATGAAGAAAATCCAGAATTCATTCAACCTGAATCAAGGAAAAATGAAATGATTAATAACTTTATCAAACCTGGTCTGGAAGATTTAGCTGTATCACGAACAACTTTTGATTGGGGAATAAGAGTACCAGGAGATCCCAAGCATGTTATCTATGTTTGGATTGATGCCCTTTCAAACTATATTACTGCACTTGGATATGGGACTGAGCAGGATGAAAAATATAAAAAATACTGGCCGGCAAATGTCCATATTGTAGGGAAGGAAATTGTTCGTTTCCATACAATCTATTGGCCTATTATGCTGATGGCATTAGATTTACCGCTTCCAAAAAAAGTATTTGCTCATGGCTGGCTTTTAATGAAAGACGGTAAAATGTCAAAATCTAAAGGAAATGTAGTGGATCCGGTTACTTTGATTGATAAATATGGTTTAGATGCGCTTAGATATTATTTACTAAGAGAAGTACCTTTTGGTTCTGATGGAGTCTTTACTCCAGAAGGATTTATTGATCGAGTTAACTATGATTTAGCAAATGATTTAGGGAACCTGTTAAATCGAACTGTTGCTATGATCGACAAATATTTTGAGGGAAATATACCTTCATATAATGGAAGTCGCACAGAATTTGATGATCTACTTGTAAAGGCTTCACAGGAAACGATTAAAAAGTATGAAGAGGCAATGGAAAATATGGAATTCTCAATTGCACTTTCTTCATTATGGCAATTTATAAGTAGAACAAATAAATACATTGATGAAACTCAGCCTTGGGTATTAGCTAAAAATGAAGAAGATCGCGATAAATTGGCTTCCGTTATGGTTCACTTGGCTGAATCTTTACGAATTACAGCGGTTTTATTAAAGCCATTTTTAACTGAGACACCGAATAAAATCTTTACTCAATTAGGTATTCATAAAGAGGAGCTGCAAAGTTGGGATAGCCTTGAGTCTTTTGGTCAAATTGATCAATCAAAAGTAAACAAGCAGTCGCCAATCTTCCCAAGATTAGAAGTAGAGGAAGAAGTGAATTATATTAAAGAACAGATGAAATGTTCTGCTCCAGTTGTAGAAAAAGAGGAGAAAAAAGAAACTGCTCCCGAAGTAGGGGAAGAAATCACGATTGATGACTTCATGAAAGTTGAACTTAGGGTAGCAGAAGTTCTTCATGTAGAGCCAGTAAAAAAAGCTGATCGTTTGTTGAAAATTCAGTTAGATTTAGGTTATGAAAAAAGACAAGTTGTTTCTGGAATAGCGAAACATTATAAACCGGAGGAACTAGTAGGTAAAAAAGTTATCTGTGTAGTTAATCTGAAGCCAGTAAAACTTCGCGGTGAATTATCTCAAGGGATGATTTTAGCGGGATCGCAAGGAGATTTACTCTCTGTTGCAACAGTTGATTCAGATCTTCCGAATGGTTCAAGAGTAAAATAATGTTACCTGAGCGTCTTATTTAATAAATGAGACGCTCACTTTTTGTATGATAAGGAATTGGTGAAAGTTGACGAAAAACAAAATGTTTCACGTGTAACATTTTGTAAAACATGAATTGGTTTTGTCGAATATAATTGAAGAAAGAGGTATGAAAGATGCTTTTTGATACACACGCCCATTTAAATGCGATCCAATATGACGAGGATTTGGAAGAGGTAATTGAGAGAGCTAAATTGGAAAAAGTTACACATATTGTTGTAGTAGGATTTGATAAGGAAACAATTAAAAGAGCAATGGAACTTACAGAAAAGTATGACATGATCTATGCTGCAGTGGGGTGGCATCCTGTTGATGCAATCGATATGACAGATGAGGATTTGCAATGGATTAAAGAGCTGTCTTCACACCCAAAAGTAGTTGCGATAGGTGAAATGGGATTAGATTATTATTGGGATAAATCCCCAAAGGACAAACAAAAAGAGGTTTTTCGCAAACAAATTCAATTAGCTAAAGAAGTGAAACTCCCAATCATTATTCATAATCGTGATGCAACGGAAGATGTAGTCAACATCCTAAAAGAAGAAAATGCATATGAGGTAGGCGGCATTATGCATTGTTTCACTGGAAGTTTGGAGGTGGCTAAGCAATGTATGGATATGAACTTTTATATTTCATTTGGTGGACCTGTTACCTTTAAAAATGCAAAAAAACCAAAGGAAGTTGTAAAGGATATTCCAATAGACCGATTATTAATTGAGACAGACTGCCCTTATTTAACTCCACATCCATTTAGAGGAAAGCGGAATGAACCAAGTTATGTAAAGTATGTAGCGGAACAAATTGCTGAGCTAAGAGAAGTGAGTTTTGAAGAAATTGCTCAAAAAACATCCGACAATGCGATGAAGCTATTCGGCATAACTCGATAACGAATGTTGTCGAGTTATGCAAGAGCTTGTCCAGTTTTTGAAAAAATCATTCTGTTCTACATGTCTTAACTTCTTCATAGGATATCTTTGTCGATAACTCTTGCTTCACTTTTTCCAACTTTTTAAGCATAATTATGATTACGTTGGAAAAATGAGACAACGTCCAAAGGGTTGACAAGATGAGAGATACTCTATATAATCCACGAGGAAGAAGGAGGCGGTTTTCATTTTTAGTGAAAATATGAAAAAGCTGTTTTCCGAAAAAGTAATAAAAAACAAATTTGTCCTTACAGCTACTAGTTTAATAGTTTTAGGTTCTGGATCTGCATACGGTACATATGAGGCAACAAAAGACTCTGTCTTATTGACCGTAAACGGAAAAGAAGAAACAGTCCGTACACATGCAAACACAGTTGAAGATTTACTAAAAGAAAGTGAAATAAATATTAGAAAAGAAGATGAAATATCACCTGCAATTAATAAAAAAATAAAAGATGATATGAAAATAACCTACAAAGCAGCAAAACCGATTAAAGTTGCAATGGGTGATGAACGAAGGACAATTTGGACAACAGCGGATACAGTTAAAGAACTGATACAACAAGAGAATATTGATGTCACTGAGCATGATCGAATTGAACCAGCTTTAGATACAGTAATAAAGAACGATTTGTCACTAACAATTGATAAAGCATTCCCAATTACCCTAAATGTTGGCGAAGAAGAAAAGCAACAAGTTTGGACTACTTCGACTACTGTCGCTGACTTTTTAAAGAATCAAGATGTTCAATTAAATGAATTAGATAAAGTTGAACCTGCTCTTACAGAAGAATTAACTAAACAGAGTAAGGTTACAGTAACCCGAATAGAAAAAGTCACCGATGTAGTGGAAGAACCGATCGCCTTCAATGTTGTAAAAAAGAAAGATGACAATATTGAAAAGGGCGTACAAAAAGTTATCAACTCAGGAAAAGAAGGTAAGCAAGAAAAGCATTATGAAGTAACACTTGAAAACGGCCAAGAAGTAGCAAGAAAACTATTAAAAACTGAAACAGTTCAAAAAAGTGAAGATCGAGTGGTTGCTTTAGGGACAAAAGTTGTCCAAACAAGTACAGCTTCGGTTTCCCGTGGAAATGATTCTGTCTCAAAAGAGTTTTATGTGAATTCAACTGCCTATACAGCACATTGTAATGGCTGTTCTGGAACCACTGCGACAGGAATGAACCTACGAGCGAATCCAAATGCAAAAGTTATTGCTGTTGACCCTAATGTTATTCCTTTAGGAACTAAGGTATATGTCGAGGGCTATGGATATGCAGTTGCTGCTGATACTGGTTCTGCTATTAAAGGGAACAAAATCGATGTGTTTTTATCATCAAAATCAGCTGCCTATCGATGGGGTTCGAAAAGAGTAAAAATTAAAATTTTAGAATAGATTTGACAGAGGATTTTAATCCTCTGTTTTTTATTTTAGTATCAGAATTTATAAGTTTTATCCTTAGTTTTTTGTGCCTAGCTCCAGGCGCCATCGGCTCTAGGGCCTAGATAAATAGGAATTGAAGGTAAAGGACACCATCTATTTCCTACTCTCCATATGCTTATCGCTGAATGCTAAGCGCCTTGCGCTTTTCTTAACCCACTTTTGTTCCTTTTAAAAGGAAGGTATACTGTTTATATCTCTCTATTACATATGACGTAATGACATGGGGAAAAGTTTCAACTTTTTTGGAGGAAATAATGAAAATAAAAGAAATTATCGTTGTTGAAGGAAAAGACGATACGACAGCTATAAAGAGAGCTGTTGATGCAGATACAATTGAGACAAATGGGTCATCAATAGGTGATAGTGTAATTGAACAAATTAAATTAGCCCAGCAAACACGAGGAGTCATTTTATTTACTGATCCTGATTTTCCCGGTGAAAAGATCCGAAAGACCATTTCAGACTTAGTTCCCGGCTGTAAGCATGCATTTTTACCAAAGGAAGAAGCAAGACCTAAAAGAGGGAGAGGAATAGGGGTTGAGCATGCTTCAATTGATGCAATCCGCCAAGCTCTTTCTGCAGTTAAGGAAGAAATGAAGGAGTTTACAAGCGAAATCTCTTTTGACGATTTGCTTGATGCTGGTTTAATAGGTGGAAGCAAAGCAAAGGATAGACGCGAAAAACTAGGCATACTTTTAAAAATTGGTTATACAAATGGAAAACAACTTCACAAAAGGTTGCAAATGTTTCAAATCTCTAGAGAAGACTATATAACAGCCATTAACAAAATCCTGCAGGAGGAAAACAAGTGATGATGAAGGATATAGCAACTCCAATACGAACGAAAGCCATCTTAGAAAAGTACGGGTTTTCGTTTAAAAAAAGCTTAGGTCAAAATTTCTTGATTGAGCCAAATGTTCTTTCTAGAATTGTTGATCATGCTGATGTAACTGATAAAACAGGTGTTATTGAGATTGGGCCAGGTATCGGAGCTCTAACTGAACAGCTTGCCCGAAGAGCGAAGCGTGTTGTTGCCTTTGAAATTGATCAACGTTTGCTTCCAATTCTTAATGAGACATTAGAGCCTTATAAAAATGTATCGATTATCCATCAAGATGTTTTAGAAGCAAATATACATAAAACGATTGAGGATTCGTTTCATGATTGTGAAGAGATCATGGTTGTAGCCAATTTGCCGTATTATGTTACAACACCAATTATTATGAAGCTTTTAGAGGATAAACTCCCTTTAAAGGGTATTGTTGTTATGCTTCAGAAGGAAGTAGCCGATCGAATATCAGCTGTTCCTTCAACAAAGGAATATGGATCTCTCTCAATTGCTGTACAATATTATACAGAAGCAAAAACGGTCATGACTGTACCAAAAACAGTCTTTGTACCACAGCCAAATGTTGATTCGGCTATCATCCGCTTATTAGTTAGAGATGAACCAATTGTCAAAGTGGAAGATGAGAATTTCTTCTTTCAAATAGTTCGGGCAAGTTTTGCTCAACGAAGAAAAACATTATTAAACAATCTTGTTCATTATCTACCTAATGGAAAAGAACAGAAGTTAAGCATTGAAGAGGCTCTTCTTGAAATTGGAATTGATGGCAAAAGAAGAGGGGAATCTCTTTCAATCGAAGAGTTTGCTAAGCTAAGTGATGTCTTAGCTAAAGTAGTGAATAAATAATCATAATCTAGGGATTAGCTCGTTGCGGGTAACCCTAGATTTTTTTGTTTTTCTTTAGAATATCACCAATTTTAAAAACCTACATAGGCTAGAAAAGGATCTATTTTATGAGGACCCTAGCCAAAAGGACCTGACGTTTTGTGTAAACTTGAGAGGACAACAGGTGAATCATTCATTGGAGTGATATATTATGCAAGTGAAAATTGGAGATGTTGTAGCGAGAAAATCATATAATCAAGATTTATTATTTCGTGTTATAGACGTAAAAATATCTGCTACCGGAGAGCAGGTAGCAATTTTATATGGTGATGAAGTAAGACTAATTGCAGATGCAGTGTGCAATGATTTAGTCGTCGTGGATGAGGCAGAAAAAAATACGAGAAAACAAAAAGAAAAAGAACGAATAGATCAATCATATTTTTTATTTCGACAGGACTACCAGCTACTTAGAGAAAAACAGGAATACTATGCAACTTCAAGCTATAGTCATAACGAGGAGTTTTTTCACATTCCGGGTAGAGTTCTTCATGTTGATGGAGATCCTCTTTATTTACAAAAGTGCCTCTCACTTTATGAAAAGATTGGAGTACCTGTAAATGGTGTCCATGTAAATGAAAAAGAAATGCCTGAAAAAATTACAGATCTTTTAACGCGGTATCGACCAGATATATTAGTTGTTACAGGACATGATGCTTATTCAAAGCATAAAGGAAGCATTGATGATATTAATGCTTATAGGCATTCTAAGCACTTTGTTCAAACCGTACGACAAGCACGAAATAAAGTTCCTCATCTTGATCAGCTAGTGATCTTTGCCGGAGCATGTCAGTCACATTTTGAATCACTTATCCGGGCAGGTGCTAATTTTGCAAGCTCTCCATCTAGAGTTAATATTCATGCACTAGACCCTGTTTATATCGTGGCAAAGATCAGCTTCACACCTTTTGTCGAGCGGATCAATGTATGGGATGTTTTACGAAACACCCTCACAAGGGAAAAGGGACTTGGAGGGGTTGAAACAAGAGGAGTCCTTAGAACAGGTATGCCGTATAGAAAGCCAACAAGTCAATGAGTTATAGCCGCTTACGTTTTAAGTATGTAAGTGGCTATTTTTTATACTAAGAAAGTATAAATTGGCAGCGAGGGGGATATTCGAGCGCGTGGTGACATTTAATGTATGGAGCATAAGGGCAACTAGGACTCTATCTTCGCCCTTTACATGCCCGCCAATTGCCAGGTTTTCTTTATCCTAAAATGAAACATAAAAATCCCATTCTGAAACGATCGAGACTTTTCTATGTTTAAATGAAAAATTTCATCTGCTGTTTTCGACTAAATTTTAGTTGTTTTAACTGGTTTCCATCTTTTACATGAAAAGAAAATATTCATTATTTTCATATTTTCTCGGTTTTTTCCCCTATTAAATACTTGCTTTATATTATAAAAATGAACATTCATACCTAAAAAATAAAAAACATTCATTATTCTTACATAAAAGCGATGAGATTCGTTTAAACTATGAGGGTCAAATGAGAATTTTGTTGAAAATATTTTATTGACAGTGATGAAAAGATACTGTTATAATTTAAATTTTATTTGACTTACATAGGCGAAAGGTTGTATAATAATCTTAGTGAGGTGGATGCAATGGGAAAAACTCTAACGGATATTAAAAAATCCTTGGATGGTAATCTTGGCAGACGACTAACTCTTAAAGCTAATGGTGGTCGTAGAAAAACGATAGAACGCTGTGGTGTACTAGCAGAAACCTATCCATCTGTCTTTGTTATTGAGCTTGATCAAGATGAAAACTCGTTTGAACGTGTATCTTACAGCTATGCCGATGTTTTAACTGAAACAGTACAACTTACATTTTTTGAAGATACAACAGGATCTTTTGCAGTTAGTGGACAGTAAACAGCACATGTTTACTGTTTTTTCTTTGTCTAAAAACCGAAGTGAATGACATATTTACATACCTTCTTTTATTTATACAAATACTAAATATGCCGCAGTACTTTTTCTGTTTTGGAAACTCTAAGCTTATCCTTTGAAGGGAAGTGTGTTTGCTTTATGGCGAGACGTCGTGGAATAATGTCTGAGAGCTTTAAATATGAATTAGCAAAAGACCTAGGATTTTACGATACCGTGAAGGAAGAAGGCTGGGGAGCAATTCGCTCACGCGATGCAGGAAATATGGTTAAGCGGGCGATTGAATTAGCTGAGGCACAGCTTGCCCAACAACATAAATAAAGAATAGATAGCGGCAATAGGTTGGCTTAAATTCATTCATTTTTTGGATGATATTTAGCCAGCCTTTTTTTATGTTGAAAACTTAATCACCGTGTTTTCTAGACTATTTACCCCTAAAAAGAATAAAATACCCGGATTATGATAAGAAATGAACAGAGGAACTTGTATCATCGGTAGTATAAAGATTTTATGCTGAAATAAGGCTTATGCAATAGGCGTGGCAACAAGCCAAGTTTTTTAAGAAAATAAGAAAGTATAAAATTTTGTACTTAAAGTGTCTAGCTCTAGCGCCTAGCCCCGTAAGTAACTGCCTCGAGGTCATAAGCCACAAATGGATTGAAGACAAAGAACGTCTTCTATTCATTTGCGTCTTATTTGCCCGAGGCTAATCATAGCGCTTGCGCTTTTCTTAAGAATCTGTTTCAAATACGATAGAAATGTCGAAAAAAGCAATACGATACCTGCTTTTGTGGTACAATGTTGATACAATTTTAGTTCGTTTAAGTAGGTGACAATGATGCGTGTTTTAGAAAAAGCACCAGCCAAGATAAATTTATCGCTGGATGTCCTTCGCAAACGGGATGACGGTTTCCATGAGGTTAAAATGATCATGACGACGATTGATCTGGCTGATCGTGTTGAATTAGTTGATATTCCCTTGAATGAAATTCGTATAGTTTCACATAATCGGTTTGTACCAGATGATCAGCGAAATTTAGCTTATCAAGCAACAAAGCTTTTGAAGGATCGTTTTAATATTGAAAGAGGTGTGTCTATCTCGATAACGAAAACAATCCCGGTTGCTGCAGGGTTAGCTGGAGGCAGCAGTGATGCGGCAGCAACGTTAAGAGGATTAAATAAGTTATGGGAGCTCGGTTTAACCCTTGATGAACTAGCTGAGCTAGGGGCAGAGATCGGATCGGATGTATCTTTTTGTGTTTATGGAGGAACTGCATTAGCTACCGGTCGCGGTGAAATTATCCAACAAATTGATCCTCCGCCACATTGTTGGGTTGTTCTTGCAAAACCAACAATAGGAGTTTCAACAGCAGATGTTTATCGAAATTTAAATCTTCAAACGATTCAACATCCTGATGTAGATGGGATGATAAATGCCTTACATAGAAATGATTATGAAGAAATTTGTGCTTTAATGGGAAATGTATTAGAAGAAGTTACCTTACGTATGCACCCGGAAGTAGCAAATATCAAAGACCAAATGAAAAGGTTTGGTGCTGATGCTGTATTAATGAGTGGAAGCGGACCAACAGTTTTCGGTTTGGTACAGTATGAGTCACGCTTGCCGCGTGTATATAATGGATTGCGGGGCTTCTGTGATCAGGTTTTTGCTGTTAGGATGCTTGGTGAGCGAAACATCCTTGATTAAATACGGATATTAAGTTATATTTACAATAATAATATTCGGATTTTGGGGGTAACCAGTTCATGAAATTTCGCCGTAGTGGTCGACTTGTTGATATGACAAACTACTTGCTTCATCATCCACATTCTTTAGTACCATTAACATATTTTTCTGAGAAATATCAATCTGCTAAATCATCCATTAGTGAAGACTTAACGATTATTAAAGAAACTTTTGAACAACAAGGGATCGGGACATTATTAACTGTGCCAGGTGCTGCAGGCGGAGTAAAATTTATCCCGAAGGTAGAAGCAAATGAGGCAAAGCAATTTATTGCCGACTTATGTGAGCTTATAGCAAAACCAGAGAGATTACTTCCTGGGGGTTATTTATATTTAACAGACCTTTTAGGAACCCCATCTATCGTAAATAAAATTGGCCGACTTTTTGCAACGGTTTTCAATAACCGGAAAATTGATGTGGTTATGACAGTTGCAACAAAGGGGATTCCATTGGCATATGCCGTAGCAGCACAGTTAGATGTACCTGTTGTCATTGTGAGAAAAGACAGTAAGGTAACAGAAGGTTCGACAGTGAGCATAAACTATGTTTCTGGATCATCAAAGCGAATTCAAACAATGTTGCTTGCAAAGCGCAGCTTAAAAGAAGGCTCTAATGTTCTCATTATTGATGACTTCATGAAGGCTGGGGGAACAATCAACGGCATGATTAGCCTCTTAGAAGAATTTAAAGCAACTGTGGCGGGCATTGGTGTTCTAGTGGAAACAGAGGGTGTTGAAGAAAGATTAGTTGATGAATATGTATCATTGGTAAAACTAGCTGACGTTGATGTTCGTGAACGCAATATCCAAGTATCAGAAGGTACCTATTTTCAAATTGTAAATAATGAGGAGATTGGAGAGGATTCTTAATGAAGACAGTTAGTACAAGTCAAGCACCAGCAGCAATTGGACCGTATTCACAAGGAATTATTGTGAACAATCTATTTTACAGCTCAGGTCAAATCCCTCTAACAGCTGAAGGGGACATGATCACAGGGGATATCGAAGCTCAAACCCACCAAGTATTTAAGAACTTAACAGCTGTACTAGAGGAAGCAGGTTCATCTCTAGAAAGTGTTGTAAAAGCAACAGTGTTTCTTCATGATATGAATGATTTTGCCCGGTTTAATGAAGTATACGGACAATATTTCTCTATCCATAAACCAGCACGTTCATGTGTTGAAGTTGCAAGATTACCAAAAGATTCTCTAGTTGAAATTGAAGTCATTGCGTTAGTTAAATAAATGGAAAAGAGTCAATCACAGATGTGGTTGGCTTTTTGTTTTTGCTTTGATGTATAGGGGGAGAATCCCTAAGGCAATAATCGATAAGTGGGATTTGTGCGTGTTTGTCATATTTTTGAAGAAAATAAAATTTTTTGCAATTATTTTGCCTAAAATTAAAAAAAAATTCAAAATAAGGAAGGAATAACAGAAGTAACGTTGAATTTAGTAACTAAAGTTTTTCATATGGGGAAAAGGTGGTGAACAGAATGGAAGTTACAGACGTAAGATTACGCCGCGTAAATACCGAAGGACGTATGAGAGCAATTGCATCTATTACGTTAGATCATGAGTTTGTTGTTCATGACATTCGCGTAATTGATGGTAATAATGGTCTCTTTGTTGCGATGCCAAGTAAGCGCACTCCTGATGGTGAATTCAGAGATATTGCACACCCTATCAATTCTAGTACACGCGGAAAAATTCAAGATGCTGTACTAGCTGAATATCATCGATTAGGTGAATTAGAAGTAGAATTTGAAGAAGCAGGTGCTTCATAAAATAACAAAAGAACTTTGTACAATTGTACAAGGTTCTTTTTTTGATTTTGGGAATAATAAAGTACTATATGAAAGGTTGTTTTTCGACAATATTTTCAAAACTGCTGACAAGAATAATGATTTTCATGTCACACTCACTCGGAAAAGAAAAACTTGTGATAAAATTAGAAATATCATGTACTTTTGTTTGCTGTCTTGAAATACGACTTAAATTAAGATATATTTTTTTATGGATAAAAAGGTTCTGTTTTTTTACGAATAGGAAAAGCCCAGGCTTATTTGGTTTTTTCTAATGATTATTAGCTAATTGGAGGCTTAATAAATGGATAATCGGTATGCAGTTATTTTGGCTGCTGGACAAGGGACACGAATGAAATCCTCACTATATAAAGTATTGCATCCTGTTTGTGGAAAACCAATGGTTCAGCATGTACTAGATCAAGTAACACAATTATCATTGTCGAAAGTTGTCACAATTGTTGGCCATGGGGCAGAAAAAGTGAAATCTGAGCTTAGTGATAAAACAGAGTATGCATTACAAAGTGAACAATTAGGGACGGCTCATGCAGTTATGCAAGCTGCATCATTTCTTGAGAATGAAGAGGGAACAACAATCGTAATCTGTGGTGACACGCCATTAATTACAGCCAATACGATGTCTGCCTTATTAGCACATCATCAAGAAACAAATGCAAAAGCAACGATTCTAACAGCTAATGCAGAAGATCCAACTGGATACGGGCGTATTGTTCGTAATCAAGAGGGAACAGTAGAAAAGATTGTCGAACATAAAGATGCGACTGATGCTGAACGTACGATTACGGAAATTAATACAGGTACATATTGCTTTGACAATAAAGAATTATTCAAGGCATTAAATAATGTTTCAAATGATAATGTTCAAGGAGAATATTATTTACCAGATGTAATTGAAATTTTACAAAAAGAAGGAAAAGTCATTTCAGCGTATCAAACAGCATCATTTGAAGAAACATTAGGAGTAAATGATCGAATTGCGTTATCACAAGCGGAAAAAATAATGAAGCAGCGTATTAATAAAGAGCATATGAGAAATGGTGTGACGATCATAGATCCGGATAATACGTATATTTCTGTTGATGCAAAGATAGGACGTGATACGACTATTTATCCTGGAACAATGATTATTGGTGAAACTGTAATTGGCGAAGAATGTGTAATCGGGCCAAATACAGAAATAAAAAATTGTAACATTGATCATAAAACGACGATCAGACAATCAGTTGCACATGATAGTAAAATTGGCAGCGAAGTACAAATAGGTCCATTTGCACATATTCGTCCTTCTTCTAACATCTCTGATGAAGTGAAGATTGGAAACTTTGTCGAAGTGAAGAAGTCAACAATGGGCAAAGGTAGTAAGGCATCTCATCTAAGCTATATTGGAGATGCTGAGGTTGGATCTGATGTAAACCTTGGATGTGGATCTATTACAGTTAACTATGATGGAAAAAATAAATTCTTAACAAAAATAGAAGATGGTGCTTTTATAGGTTGTAATTCGAATTTAATTGCACCGGTTACAGTTGGAAAAGGAGCATATGTTGCGGCAGGCTCTACTGTAACGAATGATGTACCTGAAAAAGCTTTAACAGTTGCGCGTGCTCGACAAGTAAATAAAGAGAATTATGTCGACCGTTTAAATCATAAAAATTCCTAATGGAGGTTTTCACTTTACATGTCTAATCGCTATGGAGATTCAAATTTAAAAATATTTACACTAAACTCAAATCCTGCATTGGCAAAGGAAATTGCTGATATTGTTGGTGTTGATTTAGGAAAATGTTCTGTTACACGTTTTAGTGATGGAGAGATTCAAATAAACATTGAGGAAAGTATCCGTGGATGTGATGTGTACATTATCCAATCAACTAGTAATCCTGTAAATGAGCATCTCATGGAACTTCTAATTATGATTGATGCTTTGAAGCGTGCATCAGCAAAAACAATAAACATTGTTATTCCTTACTACGGATATGCTAGGCAAGACCGAAAAGCGAGAGCAAGAGAGCCAATTACAGCTAAACTTGTTGCGAACTTACTAGAAACAGCTGGCTCAACACGAGTGATAACATTAGATCTTCATGCACCACAAATTCAAGGGTTCTTTGATATTCCAATTGATCACTTGATGGGAGTACCGATCTTAGGTGAATATTTCTTAGGTAAAAATCTAGAAGATATCGTTATTGTTTCTCCTGACCATGGTGGTGTAACAAGAGCTCGTAAATTAGCCGATAAGTTAAAAGCTCCTATTGCGATTATTGACAAAAGACGTCCAAGACCAAATGTGGCAGAGGTTATGAATATTGTTGGTCATATTGAAGGTAAAACAGCAATCCTGATTGATGATATCATTGATACAGCCGGGACAATTACATTAGCTGCAAATGCTCTAGAGGAGAATGGAGCTAAGGCTGTTTATGCTTGCTGTACACATCCTGTTCTATCAGGACCAGCAATTGACAGAATCGCTAATTCTAAAATTAAAGAATTAGTTGTGACAAATTCAATTCTACTTCCTGAAGAAAAAAGAATCGATAAGCTAGTAGAACTTTCAGTTGCTCCGCTTATTGGAGAAGCGATCATTCGAGTACATGAAAAGCAATCAGTAAGTTTACTTTTTGATTAATATCATATAAAAAGCCTATTTAATCCTTATTTCTATTAAAAGAATAAAGGTATTGAATAGGCTTTTTGGTATCAGTTGCACAAAAACTCCCTCAAAAAAACGCACTGCTGCTGTTCTATAATTTAAAGAAAAATGTTTATACCTTTCTCGTTATGGGCAAACAATATATATGAACGAATACCGTTAGGAAGGTGTAAATATGACAACATTACAAGCAATTAAAAGAACAGAGTTTACTAATTCAGCAAAAAGAAAAGTACGTGAATCTGGTAAGGTTCCAGCTATTATCTATGGTAAGGCTAAAGAAAGCCAGCCAGTAGCACTAGATAGTATAGAATTAATTAAAACCCTCAGAGAAGAAGGGAAAAATACCGTTCTTCACTTAGATGTAGATGGATCATCACACGCTGTTATGTTGTATGATATGCAAACAGATCCGTTAAAAAATGAAATCATCCATGCTGATTTTCATATTGTGGACATGCATGCAGATGTTGAGGTTCAAGTACCCGTTCATTTAATTGGAGAAGCGCAAGGTGTCAAAGACGGAGGCGTATTGCAGCAATCATTACATGAAGTGACCATTACAGCCAAACCAGGTAGCATCCCTCAATCTATAGATGTAGACATTGCAAATTTAGGTGTGAATGAAACTCTCTATATTAAAGATCTCTCAACAAGTCAAAATTATCAATTTGTTCAAGATGAGGAACAGGTTATTGCTTCTATTTTACCTCCACAACAGGAAGAAGAAATTGATAATGGAGAGGAGCAAGAGCCAGGACAACCAGAGAATGAAGAAGGTCGGGAAGAGTAAAATAAAACGAGACTTATCGAATCTTTACGAGCAATTATCCCCTGCCTATCTTCTCTAGAATCTTAAGGTGGGTTTAACTGCCTGTTGAGAATAGGATAAATAAAATAGAACCAAAATAGTGTCAGTCTTTTATCTGCCTTTATATAGATCTTTATTTTCTATATTTTAAGGAAATGGAGGCTGGCACTTTACTTTTATGGAAAGAATTTATATGCTAAATAGGATAATATGAAAAATACTAAACGAATATTAGATTCTAATGATTTTTGAATAGATAATCTTTTTTTAGATGAGGAGGGTGTTTATGAAGCTCATCATTGGGCTTGGAAACCCTGGGAGACAGTATGAAGATACCAGGCATAATGTTGGATTTAAAGTGATTGATAAGCTATCTGAGGACTTAGCTATTCCTCTTGATCGGCAAAAATTTAACGGGGTATATGGTATAGGTCATATTTCCGGAGAGAAAGTCATATTATTAAAACCACTTACATACATGAATTTATCAGGGGAATGCATTCGCCCTTTAATGGATTTCTATGATATAAGTGCAGAAGAAATCGTTGTCATATATGATGATCTAGATCTTCCGGTTGGAAAAATCCGATTAAGATCTAAAGGAAGTGCTGGCGGACATAATGGAATTAAATCTATGATTCTTCACTTAGGAACACAAGAGTTCAACCGCATACGAGTAGGAATTGATCGTCCGGTAAATGGAATGAAAATCACTGACTATGTGTTAGGAAAATTCACTAATGAAGAAATAGAAGATATCAATCAAGCGATTGATAATAGTTCGAAGGCTTGTGAAAGCTGGATTCAAAAGAGCTTTGTTCAAGTGATGAATGAATATAACTAAATAAGACTCTAGTTAACATTTTGCTCATCTTAATCGACAGTACGTATAGTCTCTTTTAAAAAGGATCATAATAGACATAAAACATTCCTTTTTACAGGAGGCAAATGATGGCTTTGCATTATTATTGTAGACACTGTGGAGTAAAGGTAGGTAGCCTTGATAATATCTCCGTTTCTAGTGAACAGCTGGGTTTTCATCATTTAACACATGATGAACGGCAAGAGATGATTACATATGAGCAAAATGGTGATATGCACATTAAAACGATTTGCGAGGATTGTCAGGATGCATTACATAGAAACCCTGATTTTCATCAAGTGGAGCACTTCATTCAGTAAGAGCTTTGGGTGACACCCAAAGCGTTTTTCTGTTTGCCTCTCCACTGCCGATAGAAGAATGGTTTTTAAAGAGATACATTTATACGAATGATATAATTGTTGATACCATGAAAATTTGCTATGCGGAGCAAAAATTAACAAACATTGCTTAATTAAAAAAGGAAAAAGAATGCAAATATTGAGAGGGGGGCTGAGCTTGAAAAGTTTACAGCAGTTTTTTTATGATAATGATGATTTTAAAACAATTGTATCTGGCATTGAAGAAGGTCTAAAAGAACAACTTGTCGCAGGTCTTTCTGGTTCAGCAAGAACAGTTTTTACGGCTTCACTCTATCGTGAATTAAATAAATCGATCTTAATTGTGACACATAACCTCTTCCAAGCTCAAAAGGTTTATGAGGATTTAATAAACTTAATTAAAGATGATGTTTATCTTTATCCTGTCAATGATTTAATAGCCTCTGAGGTTGCTGTAGCGAGTCCTGAGTTAAAAGCACAAAGAATCGAAGTTTTAAATCAATTGTCAGCAGGCAAAACTTCAATCGTAGTAGCTCCGGTCGCAGGGATAAGAAGATTACTACCACCAAAATCGCTTTGGAAACAAAAGCAATTTACATTGTCTTTAGGACAAGATATAGACTTAGATGAATATATTCAGCAATTTATCTCATTAGGATATGAACGAGTTGATATGGTCAGTTCTCCGGGAGAATTCAGTGTCCGTGGAGGGATTATTGATATTTATCCTCTTACTGAAGACCATGCGATAAGAATTGAATTATTTGATACCGAAATTGATTCAATTAGATCGTTTAATATAGAAGACCAAAGATCAATTAAGATGTTAAAAAGTGTTATGATCGGTCCTGCTGTGGAAATGATTGTAACGGATGAATCAAGAGAAAGATGTATCCAAAAAGTAGAAGAGGGACTGGCCAAAAGTCTCAAAAAAATGAAGAGTGAACAGCAAAAGGAAATGCTTATTGAGAATATTCAATATGATATCGAACGATTACGTAACAATCAGCTAACACAGGATATGTTTAAGTTCTCATCTCTCTTCTATGAACCGCCTGCTAGTTTACTAGATTATTTTCCAGTAGATTCCATGGTGATTCTTGATGAAATAAGCAGAATCCATGAGACATATGATCAGTTAGAACGTGAAGAAGCAGAGTGGTTTACTGGTTTGCTAGAGGAAGGTAAGATTTTTCAGGATGTGAAAATGTCGCATTCTTATATGGAAGTTATGTCAAAGAGCAAGCATCCTTCCATTTATCTTTCCCTATTTCTAAGGCATGTACCACATACTAGTCCTCAAAATATACTAAATCTATCTTGCAAACAAATGCAAAGCTTCCATGGCCAAATGAATGTGCTGAAAAATGAGTTGGAGCGTTGGGAGAAAGCACAGTTTTCGGTTGCATTTTTAGGTGTAAATGAGGAAAGGACAAAAAAGCTTCAAGATGTATTAGAAGACTATGAAATTGAGGCTAAGATTTTAGGGGAAGATGAATTTCTGCAAGCTGGAAAAATCTCGATTGTTGAAGGGGATTTGCAAACAGGCTTTGAACTCCCAATGCAAAAATTAGCTATTATTACAGAAGAAGAGCTGTTTAAGAAGAGAGTCAAAAAGCAGGTTAGAAGACAAAAGCTTTCAAATGCTGAGCGGATTAAGAGTTACTCGGAGTTGGAAATTGGGGACTATGTTGTTCATGTTAATCATGGGATAGGGAAATACCTTGGAATTGAAACACTTGAGATTAACGGGATTCATAAGGATTACTTAAATATTCGATACCAAGGTAGTGACCAGCTTTATGTTCCTGTTGATCAAATTGATCAAGTTCAAAAATATGTGGGCTCTGAAGGAAAAGAGCCGAAAATTTATAAATTAGGTGGAAATGACTGGCGTAGAGTGAAGAAGAAGGTTGAGTCTTCTGTACAGGATATTGCAGACGATTTAATCAAACTATACGCTGAGCGGGAAGCAAGTGAAGGCTTTGCCTTTTCTCCTGATGGTGAAATGCAAAAAGAATTCGAACTAGCATTTCCTTACCAAGAAACCGAGGACCAAATTCGTTCCATTGCAGAGATTAAAAAGGATATGGAAAGACTTCGCCCAATGGACCGCTTATTATGTGGAGATGTAGGGTATGGAAAAACAGAGGTTGCGATTCGAGCTGCGTTTAAGGCAATAGCTGATGGGAAACAAGTCGCATTGCTTGTACCAACAACTATTTTAGCTCAACAGCATTATGAAACAGTTCGAGAGCGTTTCCAGGATTACCCTATTAATGTGGGCCTACTGAGCCGTTTTAGAACAAGAAAAGAAATTAATGAGACAACAAAAGGGTTAAGTAATGGAACCGTTGATATGGTTATAGGAACCCATCGTCTGCTTTCAAAGGACATTAAGTACAAGGATTTAGGATTACTTATTATTGATGAAGAGCAACGATTTGGAGTAACACATAAAGAAAAAATAAAGCAATTAAAAGCAAATGTAGATGTGCTTACATTAACGGCAACGCCAATTCCAAGAACATTACATATGTCAATGCTTGGAGTAAGAGATTTATCAGTTATCGAAACACCGCCTGAAAATCGCTTTCCAGTTCAGACATATGTTGTAGAGTACAATGGGGCATTAGTAAGAGAAGCAATTGAAAGAGAAATGGCTCGTGGTGGTCAAGTGTTTTTCTTATATAATCGTGTTGAAGATATAGACCGGAAAGCAGAGGAAATATCGATGCTTGTACCTGATGCAAGGGTTACCTTTGCTCATGGGAAAATGACTGAAAATGAACTTGAATCAGTCATGCTGAGCTTCCTTGAGGGAGAATATGATGTGCTGGTAAGTACGACGATTATCGAAACAGGTGTAGATATCCCTAATGTTAATACATTAATTGTGAATGATGCAGATAAAATGGGATTATCACAGCTTTATCAGCTCCGTGGCAGGGTTGGACGATCTAATCGAGTCGCATATGCGTATTTTACTTACAGAAAAGATAAAGTCTTAACAGAGGTTGCAGAGAAACGATTACAAGCAATAAAGGAATTCACTGAGCTTGGTTCAGGGTTTAAAATCGCGATGAGGGACCTTTCCATTAGAGGAGCCGGGAATCTATTAGGCGCTCAACAGCATGGTTTTATTGATTCTGTTGGGTTTGATTTATACTCTCAAATGCTAAAAGAAGCTATTGAAGAAAGACAAATAGATAAGCCTAAGCAGAAGAAGATTGATGTGGAAATTGATCTCCAGGTTGATGCTTATCTTCCACAGACATATATAACGGATGGACGTCAAAAAATTGATATGTATAAACGCTTTAGATCAATTACAGAATTACAAGAACTAGAAGAGTTACAGGAAGAAATGATCGACCGATTTGGAGAATATCCAGTTGAAGTCGAGTACCTCTTCAAGATTGCAAAAATTAAGGTTTTTGCTATTCAGGAACGAGTGGAACTCATTAAGCAAGAAAAAGAAACAATTATTATGCTTATAGAAGATGAAGCAAGTAATCAAATTGATGGCCAAAAGCTGTTTGATTTAAGTAATAAATATCCTCGAATTGTCGGGTTAGGAATGGAAGGCAGCAGGTTAAAGTTAACGGTTAATACAAAAGGTCTTGATGTACCGAAATGGCTGGCAATCGTTACAGATCTTTTAAATGGTCTTTCACAGGTAAAAAAAGAAGAAATCCCAGCGAAATAAGTTTAAAAAATGTATTTAAAGGCAAATCTTATTAGTTGCTTTTTATTTTCTCCTTAAAAAATCCGGTTAAGGATGTATATTACACGATTGGTGAAGGATACTAATTTCAACAAAAGGTGATTGTTACATAGAAAGAAAAATTCCTGTCATAAATGATTATTATTTTTATACTTACAAGCAGGATCAACAATCATCAATTTCCTATCATCCGATGAAAGTGAGGCAACATAAGATGAAAGCAACTGGTATTGTTCGTCGCATTGATGATTTAGGTCGCGTAGTAATCCCGAAGGAAATACGTAGAACTCTACGAATTCGGGAAGGAGATCCTTTAGAAATATTTGTAGATCGCGATGGTGAAGTTATTTTAAAGAAATATTCACCAATTAGCGAGCTAAGCGATTTTTCTAAAGAATATGCCGATGCCCTATACGATAGTTTAGGACATCCAGTATTAATCTGTGATAGAGACACATTCATTGCTGTATCCGGCGGCTCTAAAAAAGAATACTTAAACAAGAACATTAGTGAAGTTGTCGAGAAGGTAATGGAGGAAAGAAATTCAGTTCTCAAAACCGATGCAGGAGACATGCAAATCGTTGAAGGTTTAAGCGAGGATATTAAATCATATACAATTGGACCAATCGTGGCAAATGGGGACCCAATTGGAGCTGTTATCATTCTTTCCAAGGAGCAGTCGATTGGAGAGGTTGAACACAAGGCAGTTGAAACAGCTGCAGGATTTTTAGCTCGCCAAATGGAGCAATAAGGAAGAGGTAGCGATATCGCTACCTCTTTTTATGAGTTTTTAATTATACGCTTGTCGTGGCTAAACGAGGCGCTTGCGCTTTAGTTCTCGTTGTTAAGTAATAGTTAGCGCTTGACATCCAGCTCCAGCGCCTAGCTCCTCGAGTCATAAGCCACAAATGAATTGAAGACAAAGAACGTCTTCTATTCATTTGCGTCTTATGCTTGTCGGAGCTAAACAAGGCGCTTGCGCTTTTGTCTATGCTATAATTGCACATAGGGGTTGTTTGAGAGGAGTTAGAATGAACACCGAAAAAAAACATATGAAAATAGCCTTGCGGGGGGTCGTCATCCTTACGATTGCAGGGTTAGTTACAAAAGTATTAAGTGCAGTTTATCGTGTTCCCTATCAAAATATCGTAGGGGATATTGGTTTTTATATTTATCAGCAGGTGTATCCTTTTTATGGAATGAGTGTTGTTTTAGCAACTTCAGGCTTTCCTGTTATGATATCAAAGGTAATGAGTGACTTGGGGCACGGGAAATCTGAGCAAGTTCGCTCAAAAATTATGTCCATAACAATGATATACCTTACGATCTTTGGGAGCCTATTGTTTTTACTTCTTTACATATATGCCAATCCTATCTCTGCTATTATGGGGGATATGCAATTAGCACCTCTTATAAAAATAGCATCTATATCATTCTTGTTAGTTCCTTTTGTATCATTACTAAGAGGATATTTTCAATATGAGCAGAATATGCAACCAACTGCTATATCACAAGTGGTTGAACAAGGCATTCGAGTTTCTTTTATTTTGATAAGCTCTTATCTTTTCATTCATTTGGGATTTGATCTCTATACAGCTGGATGGGGGGCTTTATTATCGTCTGTCATAGGAAGTTTAGCGGGACTTCTTATCCTTCTTTTAATGTGGAGACGAAACCGAAGAAGCCGAATATTACAATGGAATGTGTCGGCTTCAATTCAAACTAGAGATATTGTAACAACCTTAATAAAATACAGTTTTACCTTTGGGATAAGCAGCTTATTGCTTATTCTCATTCAGTTAGTTGATGCATTACATTTATATGCTTTATTACTTCATATTGGAATGGATGAGGAACTTGCAAAGGTAGCAAAGGGTGTGTATGACAGAGGACAGCCCTTAATTCAATTAGGTACAGTTGTGGCAACGTCTTTTGCATTATCCCTTGTTCCCGCTATAGCCCAAGCAAAACTGCAACACAATGAGGATTTTATAAAGGAAAAGCTACAACTTTCTTTAAAATTATGTTTAGTTATCGGAGCAGGAGCAACTGGAGGATTAATTGCGTTAATAGAGCCGATTAATATGATGCTTTTTAAAGATGCTTCCGGGTCAGGCGTACTTATGATCTTAAGTTGTTCTATTATATTTACTTCAATATGCCTGACAATGTTTGCTATTTTGCAAGGTTTAGGCTATACATTTGTGCCTGCAATAGCAGTTTTGCTCGGTGTGAGCTTTAAATACTTTGGAAATTTAGTGCTTATTCCAAAGTATGCTGTAATGGGAGCAGCTATATCGAGTTTAGTAGCATATTTCATTGTTGCTTTGGTCATGATGGTATTCATAAAAGCGAAAGGTTTTTCTTTCTCATACTTAAAAACATTTGGTCAGATAGGAATTTCAATTTTTATTATGGTTATTATTCTCAAGTTAGGGCTGGCTCTTGTAGGTGCTGAAACTCGTGCACACTCATCAATGATTGCTTTAATCGGAGTATTAATAGGCGGAATTCTTTATGTGATAACGATTTTGAAAATAGAGGTATTTTCCCATACAGAGATTCAATATATTCCTGTAATAAAAAACTTTTCAAATAGAAAAGAGGTACATAGATGACAAAAGAAATAACAATTGTAGGACTAGGGGCAGGGGATCTGAACCAATTGCCTTATGGTGTTTATCGATTATTAACTCAATCGAAGCAGCTTTTTTTGCGAACGAAGGAGCATCCGGTGATAAGTGAGTTAGGGGATCAGATACACTATGAATCCTTTGATGTCATTTATGAGGAAAATGATGATTTTGATCAAGTATATACATCGATTGTTGAAAATCTCCTTACAAAAGCAAATGAAATGGATTTAATATATGCCGTACCAGGTCATCCGCTTGTTGCTGAAAAAACGGTTCAGCTTCTTTTAAAAGAAGGAAGAGAAAAAGGGTATACAGTTAAAATAGAGGGAGGTCAAAGCTTTTTAGATTCCACTTTCCAAGCATTAGAGATTGATCCTGTGGAAGGATTCCAACTTGTTGATGCATTTGATTTAAAAAGAGATATGCTTCAGCTAAAGGGACATGTCATTATCACACAAGTTTATGATCAAATCATTGCTTCAGAAGTCAAGCTGACGTTAATGGAGCAATTACCAGATGATTATAAAATTAAGATTGTTACAGCTGCAGGCAGTAGTTTTCAGGAATTAAAAGAAATTGAGCTCTATGAATTAGATCGCGAAACAACGATCAATAATTTAACAAGCATTTATGTTCCACCTGTTAAGGATGAAACAATTCTCTATCATCAATTTTCTTCCTTCCGGGAGATTATTGCTGAGTTACGGGGACCAAATGGTTGTCCTTGGGATAAAGAACAAACACATCAATCCTTGAAGAAGTATCTCATTGAAGAATGCTATGAATTATTAGAGGCGATTGACAAGGATGATATTGATCATATCATTGAAGAGCTAGGAGATGTATTATTACAGGTCGTTCTTCATGCACAAATTGGTGAGGATGAAGGGATGTTTTCCATTGATGAAGTGATTAGAGGAGTAGCCGAAAAAATGGTTCGTCGACACCCTCATGTTTTTGGGAACCACTCTGTTTCTGACTCAAATGAAGTCCTAGCGAATTGGGAAGAAATAAAGCGGAAAGAGAAGGGGACACGAGAAGATCAATCTGTATTAGATGCTGTTGCATCTTCACTTCCAGCACTATCTAAAGCCTATCATTTACAAAAGAAGGCGGCAAAGGTTGGTTTTGATTGGCCTTCAGTTGAAGGAGCTTGGGAGAAGGTAAAAGAGGAACTAAAAGAATTTGAGGAAGAACTTGCTGTGAATAACGATCAGCAGTTCATTATGAAAGAGTTTGGTGACCTCTTATTTGCATTTGTGAATGTGGGAAGACATTATAAGATCGAGCCTGAGGAAGCATTATCTTCAACAAATGTAAAATTCTTTGATCGGTTTAGATACATAGAAAAGATGGCTCATGAACGTCATCAAGAACTTCAGAATATGTCATTAGAAGAGATGGATTACTATTGGAATGAAGCGAAAAAACTAGATAAAGAATGAGGGATGTAAGATGAGATTAGATAAATTTTTAAAGGTTTCAAGATTAATAAAAAGAAGAACATTAGCAAAAGAAATAGCAGACCAAGGGAGAATTTCAATAAATGGAACATCAGGAAAGGCAAGCTCCAATGTAAAAGTTGGTGACGAGCTTGTTATTCGTTTTGGGCAAAAGCTAGTGACTGTCGTCATTGAAGACCTCAAGGAAACCACTAGAAAGGAAGAGGCATCAAATCTTTATCGAGTGGTGAAGGAAGAAAAGATCGAGCAAGAATCTTTATAAGTGGTGGTCTTAATGTCTGCCTAAGTCTGATCAAGGCGCTTGCGTATTTCTAAAAAGGTAAAAGAGTATTAGTTTTTTATACTTAGTTTTGGGTCTAGCTCCGAAGCACAGGACGTCGCGTATTTTGACTGCCAGCGCCCGGCGAGACTTCCCTCACCCCTCTGTACGATAAGTCAACATCGACTCACTTCGTTCGTCGTGTTTCCTTTATCTCCTACAGGCTCAGTCCAGTCCGTACGTCGCTAAACGGGGCGCTTGCGCTTTTCTAATAGCTTGTTCTAAACCGAATTTAAGGAACATACACATGTAAAAGAAAATCCTTTATTAGAATTCGGAGGTAGAATATGAGCCAATACTATGAAAATAATGCGTCTGTCCATAAAGGTACGATTCAAGAGCATGATGTAATCATGCGAGGCAGGAAGTTGATAGAGATCACAGGGGTAAAGCAGGTTGAAAGCTTTGATAGTGAGGAGTTCTTATTGGATACGGTCATGGGGGCTTTAGCGATACGAGGTCAAAACCTTCAAATGAAAAATTTAGATGTGGATAAAGGAATCGTATCGATAAAGGGGAGTAGAATTTTCGACCTTATTTATCTAGATGAGCAGCATTCGGAGAAAGCTAAAGGACTCTTTAGCAAGTTATTTAAATGAGCTTAACAACACAGTTTTACACTATGCTTGCGATGGTAGGAATGGGTAGTTGGATAGGTGTGGCTCTTGACACATATGGTCGCTTTTTGAAGCGGCCATTGAGGGCTAGATGGGTCGTTTTTATCAATGACTTTATGTTTTGGGTTGTACAGGGGCTAATTCTATTCTATCTTTTGTTACTTGTAAATGAAGGGGAACTTAGGATCTATATCTTCCTTGCCTTATTTTGTGGATATGCCGCATATCAGGGACTATTTAAGCATCTCTATTTAAAGCTGTTAGAATATTTAATAGAGACAAGCATTCGAATATACAGCATCACAATTAAGATCGGACAGCTAATGATTGTTCGGCCAATCCAGGCCTTCATACAACTTTTGATCATAATTGTTCTTGGAATTTTAAAAGTTATATGGAATTTGTTAAAATGGGCTTTTCAATTTCTATATTCATTGGTTAAAATTTTATTAGCACCTGTCAGATGGATAATAGGTTTATTGTGGAAACTTATCCCATTACAATTCAGGCAGTTTCTTACAAGAATTGTTTTTAAAGTAGCAGGATATCTAAAGAAAATCAAGAATACATTGATTAAGCTAAAATTGTGGTGGCAACGTTTAACAAAGAAGTAAGGAGGAGAATGATGAGTCTCGAAAGATCGAAGAAAATTACAGAACTACAATCACAATATGCAATGGACCAAGAGAGACAACAGCAATTGTCCAAAAGGCGGAAAAGAGGCTTGTTTAGGAGACTATTGGTACTGGGAATCTTAGTCATCATCACTTCTTCTGTTATTTTGACCACGTTATTTAGTCAGTCATCAGCAATAAATGAAAAGCTCGAACAAAAAGAAAAGCTCGAAGAAGAATTAGCTGGCTTGGAAAAAGAAGAAAAGCTGTTAAGAGAAGAAATTGTAAAACTTAATGATGATGAGTATATAGCTAAGATTGCAAGACGAGACTATTTTTTATCAGATGATAATGAGATCATCTTCAATATAAAAGAGTAGCCTTGTTGACACTAGATTTTTTATTTATGTATAATATAATAAAGGTTCGAATGATTTTTTATCTGTTTAAGGAGGAGCATTATTTTTATGTCGATTGAAGTTGGCAGCAAGTTACAGGGTAAAGTGACGGGCATTACTAATTTTGGAGCGTTTGTGGAGTTACCAGGCGGATCCACAGGTCTCGTTCACATTAGTGAGGTAGCCGATAATTATGTGAAGGATATTAATGATCACTTAAAAGTCGGTGATGAAGTTACAGTTAAGGTTATAAATGTTGAAAATGATGGTAAAATTGGTTTGTCAATTAAAAAAGCAATAGACCGTCCAGAGCGCCCAGAACGTCCGGAACGCCCTAGAAACTCAGATCGCCCTAGACAACGAGGGAATGATTTCCGTAATAATAACAAAGAAAGCTTTGAACAAAAGATGAATCGTTTCTTAAAAGATAGTGAAGATCGTCTAGCTTCATTAAAGCGCAATACCGAATCAAAACGTGGTGGTCGTGGAGCTAGAAGAGGATAGCTTGCTGCTTTCATATACATTTTGTGTGTAAGGAAAACATGTTCTGCATGTTTTCCTTTTTTAATGCTAAGTAAGCAACAACAAACTCCTAAAGAAATTATAAAAATTTTATAAATTTATATTGACGATAGTCTCAATCGATTGTATTATATATCTTGTGTCTTAAAACAGGTACAAATAAGCGTTGTGTTTTTAAAACTATGGCGGTGTAGCTCAGCTGGCTAGAGCGTACGGTTCATACCCGTGAGGTCGTGGGTTCGATTCCCTCCGCCGCTACCATAGAAAATTTAAGGCCCGTTGGTCAAGCGGTTAAGACACCGCCCTTTCACGGCGGTAACACGGGTTCGAATCCCGTACGGGTCATCAGTATAAAAAACTAGTTGCTTCTATGCAGCTAGTTTTTTTGTTGTTTAAGAAAGTATAAATTGGGGATCTAAAAAATTTCCCCTAATAACATTCATTCTATTCCAATTTTCTTTTGACTATTCCTGACTAGACATTACAGGTTTCACACAAATTTGATGTAAGACTTGATGGAAAAAATACTAAACGATTAGATATTTGTCGCTTTTTTCAAAAACAGTCGAACGGTTCTTTGGATACTCTACCTTCTTTTGACAAATTCCTATGATAAGCTTCGCTATAATTACAAGCAACATGAATAAGTGGAGGAATGAAAAAATGGAAAAAGTAGAAAGAAGGTTAATGGAGCCAATCTCGGAATTGGGAATGGAAAAAACCCAACAAGTGTTCAATCGACTCTTTCATCGAATTTCATCTAAAATACAACTTTTCCTCTTACACAAAGGGATTATTTATGCATTGATCGGATTTTTGTTAGGACGAGCCATTATTCTATCAGAGGTATTGCCTTTTGCTCTTCCATTCTTTGGGGCAGTCTTACTTATGAAGCGGGATAAGGCCATGTTAGCAGGGGTCTCACTTATTGCCGGTGGATTAACGATTTCTTATCAGGTTTCTTTAGTGATTACGATCTCTATCATTTTCTTTCTGATTTTAAATCGATTTGTATCTTATGTATTTAAGGATCAAATAAAAGTCCTTCCTTTTGTTATATTTGGTACGGTTGCTTTAACAAGACTAGCTTACTCCCTTGCTGTTAAATCAGAGTTAATGTTGTATGACTATATGATGGCAGGGGTAGAATCAGGACTTTCATTTATCCTTACGTTAATTTTTCTTCAAAGTATTCCATTAATTTCGGCACGAAAATATAAGCATTCTTTAAAGGTTGAAGAGATTATTTGCATTATGATCCTTCTTGCTTCAGTTATGACTGGACTTGTGGGAGTATCATTCCAAAATCTCCAAGCAGAACATATTTTTTCACGCTATATCGTTCTTCTGTTTGCTTTTATTGGCGGTTCAAGTATTGGTTGTACAGTTGGAGTGGTGACAGGTTTAATTCTAAGTCTAGCGAACGTGGGGAATTTATATCATATGAGTCTCCTAGCATTTTCGGGCTTACTAGGCGGGCTTTTGCGAGAAGGGCAAAAGCTTGGAACAGCAATTGGATTATTAGTAGGCACTGTTCTAATCTCCTTATATGGACAAGGGTCAGCAGATTTAATGACAACATTACTAGAATCAATGATTGCCATTTTGCTTTTTTTACTTACACCAAAGGCGGTTACAGCGAGATTAGCTAAACATATACCTGGGACAAACGAGCATGCGCAAGAGCAACAGCAGTATGTGCGAAAAATTCGAGATGTCACAGCTCATAGAGTTGAGCAGTTTTCACATGTTTTTCATGCATTATCAGAGAGCTTCGCTACATTTTATGATAAGGATGAACAAGATAATACAGAGCAACGTGAAACAGATTTATTCTTAAGCAGTATTACAGAAAGCACCTGTCAGCATTGTTTCAAAAAAGAAAAATGTTGGGTTGAGAACTTTGATAAAACTTATGATTTAATGCAAAACATTATGCATGAGAATAAACAAAATACGTATAAGAGCAATATGAAACTTAGAAAGGAATTTGATCGACATTGTTCAAAAGCAAATAAAGTAGAGGAGGCAATTGAGCAGGAAATTAATTATTTCCAAGCAAATCAAAAATTAAAGAAAGAGGTGCAGGAAAGCAGAAGATTAGTTGCTGAACAATTATTAGGAGTTTCTAATGTTATGGGTGATTTATCAAAAGAAATTAAAAGGGAAAGGGAAAATCACTTTGTACAAGAAGAGCAAATATTAGATGCACTACAAAACTTCGGAATTGAAATCGTGAATGTTGATATTTTCAGTTTAGAACAAGGAAATGTTGATATTGAAATGAGCATCCCGTTCTGCAATGGACATGGGGAGTGTGAAAAAATTATTGCTCCGATGCTTTCAGACATACTAGAAGAGTCAATTATCGTAAAAAATGAAGAATGTGCAAACTATCCAAATGGATATTGTCATGTTTCTTTTGGATCAGCTAAGAAATACCGGATTGAAACAGGGGTTGCACATGCAGCTAAAGGTGGTGGCTTAGTATCAGGAGACAGTTATTCAATGATTGATTTAGGTGTAGGGAAATTTGCTGTTGCGATTAGTGATGGAATGGGAAATGGAGTTAGAGCTCATTTTGAAAGCAATGAAACCATTAAGCTTCTGCAAAAAATCTTACAATCAGGCATTGAAGAGAAGGTTGCTATTAAAACAATTAACTCGATCTTATCTTTAAGAACAACAGACGAAATCTTTTCGACTCTTGATCTAGCAATTGTTGATCTACAAGATGGAAACAGTAAATTCTTAAAAATTGGTTCAACACCTAGTTTTGTGAAGCGGGGAGATCAAATTATTAAAATTGAGGCAAGTAATTTACCAATGGGGATCATTGACGATTTTGATGTTGACGTTGTAGGTGAAAAGCTAAAAGCTGGAGATTTACTTATTATGATGAGTGACGGAATCTTTGAAGGGCCGAAGCATGTAGAAAATCATGATTTATGGATGAAGCGAAAAATCAGTGAAATGAAAACAACTGATCCGCAGGAAATTGCAGATCTCATTATGGAGGAAGTGATTAGAACAAGATCAGGGAAAATAGAAGATGATATGACAGTTGTAGTTTCAGCTATTGAGCATAATACACCAAAGTGGGCGAGCATCCCTGTTTCATCAAAGAAAATAGGATAGGAAGAAGTATAAAATAAAACCCTCCTGGCGAGTATGATAATAGTTTTACGTCACGGAATGATTGAACAAAGGGAAAATTTATGGAGAATGGAACATCTCTCTAGGAGGGTAAGTATGGAAAAAGGTCATTTAAAACAAATTCTACTTATTACAGATGGTTGCTCAAATCACGGGGAAGATCCAATAGCAATGGCGGCTTTAGCCCAAGAACAAGGTATTACAGTTAACGTTATTGGTGTATTAGAGGAAAATGTGATAGATCAGGAATCTCTACAAGAGGTTGAAGGAATTGCCATGTCAGGTGGAGGTGTTCACCAAATTGTCTACGCTCATCAGCTCTCACAAACTGTACAGCATGTGACAAGAAAAGCTATGACACAAACTTTACAAGGTGTGGTAAATAAGGAACTTCAACAAATTTTAGGTAAACATACATCAATGGAGGAATTACCGCCTGAAAAAAGAGGAGAAGTAATGGAAGTAGTGGATGAGTTGGGTGAGACTACAAGCCTGGAGATTCTAATTTTAGTTGATACAAGCGCGAGTATGAAACCAAAACTTCCAACAGTGAAAGAAGCATTACTAGATCTATCCATTAGCTTAAATTCAAGGATAGGAGATAATCGTTTCTCGGTCTCAGTATTTCCTGGGAAAAAGGATGATGTTGAACAGGTTCTTGATTGGACACCAAGGCTTGAATCACTATCATCAATCTTTCCTAAGTTATCAACAGGAGGAATCACTCCAACAGGTCCAGCAATTAGAGAAGCTATAGGGCAGTTTAAAAAGAAGCGTTCCCTTAGAAATCTATTAAGAAATGAAGAAGAGTATTACGATGAATCAAGTATGTAACCTCGCTCCTGGTTCCGTTATTACAGGTAAATGGAATCAGGAGCGTTATACAATCATTAAGGCCTTAGGACAAGGTGCAACAGGCAATGTTTACTTGGCAGATTGCAGAAGAGGGAACGTAGCACTTAAACTTAGTGAAAACAGCATGGCAATTACATCTGAGGTAAATGTACTAAAACATTTCTCTAAGGTCCAAGGTACTTTACTTGGACCTTCTTTACTTGATGTGGATGATTGGAAATATAACTCACAGAGGCTAGTTTCATTTTATGTTATGGAATATGTGCAAGGTAAAAACTTTCTTGAGTTTACAGAACAAAGAGGTATAGAGTGGGCAGGGGTCTTAACTCTTCAACTTTTAACAAACTTAGAAAGCCTCCATCAAGCGGGTTGGATATTTGGTGACTTAAAGCCTGAAAATTTAATCGTTTCAGGACCACCACCGAGAATTCGATGCATTGATGTAGGAGGAACAACTCAACAAGGAAGATCGATAAAAGAGTTTACAGAGTTCTTTGATCGTGGATATTGGGGAATGGGAAACCGAAAGGCAGAGCCGGCATATGATTTGTTTTCAGTAGCAATGATTATGATTAATGCTGCATATCCAAAACGCTTTAAAAAATCAAATGATCGTGATGGACAAAGTCAGCTAATAGAAAAAATTAAGCAACACCCTTTTTTACTTAAACATGAGGATGTTTTAGAAAAGGCATTAACAGGGAATTACCTAAGTGCAGGTGAAATGAAGTCAGATTTTATCCATTTGCTGTCTAAGAAAACATGCAAAGGAAGATCAGCTTCTTCTTCCTATAAAACAAAGGTTTCCAAACAAAGTGGACCCCAACCACATAAACCTAAAAAAACACAGACACAGCAGACAAGGCAGCAAGTAAAAAAGAAGAAAAAGAAGGCAAACTTTTTTCTTGAAACAGTTGTAATTTTAATCGGAGTCTGTGTTATCTATTCATTATATGTTTATCATGTTCTATTATAATTACCGAATTTTTGTCAATTTGTAGAAAAAATATGTTGAATATGTGAACGGTTCCTTCTTCTTTGTTATTTTATTTAAAATAATGGTAGGATAAATATATGAAAACTTTGAGGAATACCGTATAAAGAGGGGAAAAAGGTGGAAAATTTAGATAACCTGATTCAGCGACAACAACTTATTAAAAAAGGATCATCGATTGTTGTAGGTGTATCAGGTGGGCCCGATTCTTTAGCTCTGCTCCATATGCTTTACAAACATATGGAGAAATTGGATCTGAATGTTGTGGCTGCCCATGTAGATCATATGTTTAGAGGGGAACAGTCCCGAGCTGAAATGGAGTTTGTCATAACATTTTGTGAAGAGCTGGGGATCACGTGTGAAGCCCGGCAAATTGATGTAAAAGCTTATGCAATAAAAAATAAATTGAGCTCACAAGTTGCTGCAAGAGAATGCAGGTATCAGTTTTTTAAAGAAATTCTTGATAAGCATCAGGCAACCTATTTGGCTTTAGGTCACCATGGTGATGATCAAATCGAAACAATCCTTATGAGACTTGTAAGAGGTAATACAGGTGAAGCGTTAGCTGGAATGAAGCGGGAGAGACCATTTCATAATGGGTATATTATTAGACCGTTACTAGATTTCTCAAAGGAGCAAATCCTTCATTATTGCAATGAAAATCAATTAAGGCCGAGATTTGATCCCAGCAACGAAAAAACAGATTACACAAGGAATCGGTTTAGAAAATATGTGCTTCCTTTTGTAAAACAAGAAAATCCACTAGCTCATGAAAAATTTCAATATTTTAGTGAAACCTTATTAGAGGATGAAACGTATTTACATGCATTAACCGAAAAAAACATGAATACAGTAATCAAAAGGAAGGAAAATTCGATTGTTGAAATGGATATCAACACGTTTCTAAGCCTACCTTTGCCTTTACAAAGAAGAGGGATTAAACTAATATTAAACTATCTATATGTAAATATTCCATCTTCCCTTTCTTCAATACATATCGAGAGTTTACTTTCATTGCTCTCACAGGATCACCCTTCAGGTTCGCTTGATTACCCAGACGGTCTTAAAGTGATTAAATCCTATCAGACATGTTTGTTTACTTTTGAACATGATGAAGATAGAGAATACTTTCATGTCCTTGAAATTCCTTCTGTGGTCACACTCCCAAATGGGTATAGTATTTCTTGTAAGTTAACTCAGGTTCCTATAAAGGACAAGGGAAACGACATTTTTCTACTGAGTGAAAAAGATTTAACTGAACCTCTAATTGTTCGAACGAGAAGACAGGGAGACAAAATTAAATTGAAAGGCATGAACGGCAGGAAAAAAGTCAAAGATATATTTATTGATGAAAAAATTCCATTACATAGCCGAAATTCCTGGCCAATCGTAGAAGATGGGAAAGGGAACATCCTTTGGATTCCAGGTCTTAAAAAATCAAGCTTTGAGACAAGGAGTATAGATGGGGATAGATGTATTGTATTAGAATTTAGAAGCTAATCTTCTAGGGGGCACACATTAATGAGACAAGATATTCAAGAAATTTTAGTTACATCAGAACAGATTCAAGAAAAGGTAAAAGAATTAGGAAAAGTCTTAACAGAAGAATATAAAGACCGTTTTCCGCTTGCAATTGGTGTTTTAAAAGGTGCAATGCCTTTTATGGGTGATCTTTTAAAGAACATTGATACATACTTGGAAATGGATTTTATGGATGTTTCAAGTTATGGTACATCCACAGTTTCTTCTGGTGAAGTAAAGATTATTAAGGACTTAGATACTTCTGTAGAAGGAAGAGATATCCTGATTATTGAGGATATCATTGATAGTGGTTTAACATTAAGTTATTTGGTTAAACTTTTCCGTTATCGTAAAGCAAAATCAATTAAGATTGTTACTTTGCTTGATAAGCCTACAGGTAGAAAAGCCGATATAAATGCAGATTATGTAGGTTTTGAAGTTCCGGATGCATTTGTTGTTGGTTATGGATTGGATTATATTGAAAAATACCGAAACCTTCCGTATATCGGCGTGTTAAAGCCTGAGATTTATCAGAAATAATCAGTTTTTCTAATTTGTTGTATTACCATGATTTTCTATGATACTATTTAAAATAGTTGTGTTTACTGTGGGAGGAGGTAAGGAATGAATCGGATCTTCCGTAATACCATATTTTATTTACTTATATTTTTAGTCATCATTGGAGTTGTTAGCTTCTTTACAGGTGCTAATCCAAAAACAGAGCAAATCACGTATAATGATTTCATTTCTGACTTAAACAATGGAAATGTAACAGAAATGACCGTACAGCCGGTTCGAGGTGTATTTGAGGTTAGAGGTAAAATGAAAGGTTATGAAGATGACGAGACCTTTTTAACATATATACCAACTGAACAAGGGCTAGACCGTGTTGATAAGGCTGCTGAAGCGAACAATGTTCAGAAGTTGGATATTGCCCCAGCAGAAGAAACAAGTGGATGGGTAACTTTTTTCACATCCATCATACCATTCGTCATTATCTTTATACTCTTCTTCTTTTTGCTTAACCAAGCTCAGGGCGGTGGCAGCCGTGTTATGAACTTCGGGAAAAGTAAGGCTAAGCTTTACAGTGAGGAAAAGAAAAAAGTTAAATTTAAAGATGTAGCGGGTGCTGATGAAGAAAAGCAAGAACTCGTTGAAGTTGTTGAATTCTTAAAAGACCCTCGCAAATTTGCTGAGTTAGGTGCTAGAATTCCTAAAGGTGTTCTTTTAGTTGGACCACCTGGTACAGGTAAGACTTTACTTGCCCGTGCTGTAGCTGGTGAAGCTGGCGTTCCTTTCTTCTCAATTAGTGGATCAGATTTCGTTGAAATGTTTGTCGGTGTCGGGGCTTCACGTGTTCGAGACTTATTCGAAAACGCTAAAAAGAACGCACCATGTATTATTTTTATCGATGAAATTGATGCTGTCGGACGTCAACGTGGAGCTGGTTTAGGTGGCGGTCATGATGAACGTGAGCAAACACTTAACCAATTGCTTGTTGAAATGGATGGTTTTGGAGCGAATGAAGGAATTATCATTATTGCTGCAACGAATAGACCAGATATTTTAGACCCTGCATTACTTCGTCCGGGACGATTTGACCGTCAAATTACAGTTGACCGTCCAGATGTAAATGGACGTGAAGCAGTACTTAAAGTGCATGCTCGCAATAAACCGCTCGATGAATCAGTTGATTTAAAAGCAATCGCTGCCCGTACGCCAGGATTCTCTGGTGCAGATTTAGAAAACTTATTAAATGAAGCGGCTCTAGTAGCGGCAAGACAAAATAAGAAGAAAATTGATAATACGGACCTTGATGAAGCAACAGACCGCGTGATCGCCGGACCTGCCAAGAAGAGTCGTGTTATTTCTAAGAAAGAGCGAAATATTGTTGCTTATCATGAAGCAGGTCACACGATTATTGGTGTTGTCTTAGATGAAGCGGATATGGTACATAAGGTAACAATCGTTCCTCGTGGGCAAGCCGGCGGATATGCTGTTATGCTTCCAAAAGAAGATCGTTACTTCATGACAAAACCTGAATTGCTAGATAAGATCACTGGCTTGCTTGGTGGTCGAGTTGCTGAAGAAATCATCTTTGGTGAAGTAAGTACAGGTGCACATAACGACTTCCAAAGAGCGACAAATATTGCAAGAAAAATGGTTACAGAATATGGAATGAGCGAAAAGCTTGGACCATTACAATTTGGTCAAGCGCAAGGTGGTCAAGTGTTCTTAGGAAGAGATCTTCATAATGAACAAAACTACAGTGATGCAATCGCTCATGAAATTGATATGGAAATTCAACGTTTCATTAAGGAATCGTATGAAAGAGCACGTCAAATTCTAACAGAAAACCGCGAGAAGCTGGAGCTTGTAGCACAAACATTGTTAGAAGTAGAAACACTTGATGCAGCTCAAATTTCAAGCCTTGTTGAAACAGGAAAACTTCCTGAACGTCCAGCAGTCGTTAATGAGGACAAGGAAGATAAATCAGAGGATGTAAAAGTCAATATCAATACAAAAAAAGAAGAGGATAACACTTCTTCTGATAAATAATTTCCCTTTAAAAAGACCGGTGACATTTGTCACCGGTCTTTTATTTGTACGTTAAGAAAGTATAACATTTTACAGAGTGTTGGTATCTAGCTCCAGCGCCTAGCCCCTCGAGTCATAAGCCAATTTGGAATTGAAGGTAAAGAACACCTTCTATTCCAAATCGTCTTATGCTTGTCGGGGCTGATCAAGGCGCTTGCGCTTTTCTGATAATCTCCGAATATGGAAGTAAAGGTACTTTATGATAAAATAGTACGGTAAAGAAAAATAGAACTAGATAAAGTGGTGATCCTTTTGATTTTAGTATTGGACGTAGGAAATACAAATACCGTTTTAGGGGTATATAGTCAAGATACATTAAAACATCATTGGAGAATTGAGACGAGTCGTAATAAGACCGAAGATGAATTTGGTATGCTTATAAAAAATCTTTTTGAGCATGAAAATATCTCATTTCATCAAATTGAGGGTATCATTATTTCTTCTGTTGTCCCTCCTATTATGTTTGCACTTGAAAGAATGTGCAGCAAATATTTTGACATAAAACCGTTAGTGGTTGGACCTGGAATAAAAACAGGACTCAATATTAAATATGAAAATCCAAGAGAAGTTGGAGCTGACAGAATTGTCAATGCAGTTGCAGGAATACAAGACTATGGCAGTCCCCTTATCATTGTAGATTTTGGAACAGCAACTACATATTGCTATATCAATGAACATAAACAATATATGGGGGGAGCAATTGCCCCTGGCATCAACATTTCAACAGAAGCCCTTTACTCAAGAGCGGCAAAATTGCCAAGGATAGAAATTACACGCCCTGATCATATTATTGGGAAAAACACTGTTAGTGCAATGCAATCAGGGATACTATATGGATATGTAGGACAAGTAGAAGGTATTGTTAAGCGTATGAAAGAACAATCTAAGGAAGTACCAAGAGTTATTGCAACTGGCGGCCTTGCTACTCTTATTGCTAAAGAATCGGATTGTATTGATATTGTAGATCCTTTCTTAACACTACGAGGCCTGCAACTTATTTATAAACGTAATGTGAATGAATAAGAATCAGATAAAATAATCACATTGCTTTTTGAAAGGGAGTTAAATACTTATGACAGACTATTTAATTAAAGCTATCGCTTTTAATAATCAGGTTAGAGCTTATGCTGCAAGAACAACCGAGACGATAGGCGAAGCACAAAGAAGACATCAGACCTGGCCGACGGCATCTGCTGCATTAGGTAGATCTATGACTGCTGGAGTAATGCTTGGGTCGATGTTAAAGGGAGATGCGAAGCTTACAATAAAGGTTGAAGGTGGCGGCCCAATCGGAGTTATTATTGTTGACAGCAATGCGAAGGGAGAAGTAAGAGGGTATGTCACTAATCCTCAGACGCATTTTGATCTTAATGAAAAGGGTAAGCTAGATGTAGCAAGAGCAGTAGGGACCCAAGGGAACTTAACGATTGTTAAAGACCTGGGGTTAAAAGACCATTTTTCAGGACAAGTACCAATTGTATCAGGCGAATTAGGAGAGGATTTTACATACTATCTTGTTACTTCTGAACAAATTCCATCATCGGTAGGCGTGGGTGTTCTTGTGAATCCTGACAACACCATATTAGCTTCAGGCGGCTTTATCATTCAACTGCTTCCTGGAACGGATGAAGAAACAATTACAGAAATCGAAAAAAGATTAGGAGCAATGGAGCCAATTTCAAAACTAATACAAAGAGGATTAACACCAGAAGAAATACTTGAGGAAGTACTTGGTGAGGGAAATGTTAAAGTATTAGAAAAACAACCTGTTGCGTTTAAATGTCAATGCTCTAAGGAGCGTATTGAAAATGCAATTGTTAGTTTAGGACCCGATGAAATTCAGGCTATGATTGATGAGGATGGACAAGCTGAGGCACAATGTCATTTTTGCAATGAAGTGTATTTATTAACGAAAGAAGACTTAGAAGAATTAAAAGCAGAAGCAAGTAAATAAGAAATAGATATGGAGAAGTACTGGGAGTTGAGAACTTGAGCGGTAAAGTGTTGTGGAGCATTATTTTTGGCTTAGTTATTATTAATTGCTTAACAATAGGCTACTTTGTGTCAGGAAAAACGGAGGCAATACCAGTGGCTAGTCATGAAACAACTAGTGAAACGATTGCCACAATTGGTGATACAACCATAACACGAGAGCAGTGGATGGCTGAGCTTGAAAGTCGTTATGGAAAAGATACATTAAGAGAGTTAATTAATATTCAAGTAGTGGAAGAGTTAGCAAAAAAGCATAACATTACGGTATCTGAAGAGGTTATTAATAGAGAGCTGGCTGTTTATAAATCTATGTATAATTCGTTAGATGAAGAGCAGTTTGGTAATGAGGATAATTGGGAAAAGCAAATTCGCTATAGTATCTTATTAGAGGAACTATTAACACGTGATGTTTCAGTATCTGAGAAAGATATAAGAAAGTTTTACGAGGACAATAAGGATTTATATGATATTGATGAATCCTATCATTTATCACATATCGTCGTAAAAACCGAAAAAGAAGCGAAGGTAATTATCGATGAATTAGAAGGTGGTTCAAGTTTTGAAGCTCTTGCTTTGGAGGCTTCAATTGATGAGTTCACGGCTAATTCAGGAGGAGATTTAGGGTTTATTTCAAAGAGCAATACGTATGTTCCACAACCATATTTTGAAGTAGCTTCAACATTACAAGAAGGAGATTGGAGTGAACCTGTCGAAGTTGATACAGGGTATGCTGTTCTTTTTTTGCATGAAAAGATGAAGGGACAAACATTTAGTTTTGAGGATGTAAAAGATCAAATCCGAAGACAGATTGCATTAGAGCAAATGGAAGGTTCAGTAACGGTTGATCCTTTATGGGAAGAAATGGGTGTTACATGGTTTTATGGTGAGGAATAAGGAAAAAATAGTACAAATAGCACAAAAGGTTTTGACAATTTCGAATTAAATTGCTATATTACTTATAAATCCAATAAATTTACTCGGGATAGGGGAGGAAAAGCATGGCACGCGTTGCAAATTCAATACATGAATTAATCGGTGAAACACCTATTGTAAAATTAAACAGACTTGTTGATGATAATAGTGCAGATGTTTATTTAAAACTAGAATTTATGAACCCTGGTAGCAGCGTAAAAGATCGTATCGGTCTTGCGATGATTGAAGCTGCTGAAAAGAAGGGTGATTTAAAAGCTGGCGATACAATCATTGAACCGACTAGCGGTAATACTGGAATTGGTTTAGCGATGGTTGCTGCAGCAAAAGGTCTTAAAGCTATCTTAGTAATGCCTGATACAATGAGTATGGAGCGTAGAAACTTACTTCGTGCATATGGTGCAGAACTTGTTTTAACACCTGGTTCTGAAGGAATGGGAGGCGCGATCCGTAAAGCGGAAGAGCTTTCAAAAGAGCATGGCTACTTTATGCCACAGCAATTTAAAAACGAAGCGAACCCAGAAGTACACCGTTTAACAACAGGGAAAGAAATTGTTGAACAAATGGGTGATCAACTTGATGCTTTTGTAGCGGGTATCGGTACTGGCGGTACAATTACTGGTGCTGGATCAGTTTTAAAAGAAAACTATCCTTCAATTAAAATTTATGCAGTTGAACCAACGGATTCACCAGTTCTTTCTGGTGGGAAACCAGGTCCACATAAAATCCAAGGTATTGGAGCAGGGTTTGTTCCAGATATTTTAGATACTAACGTGTATGATGAAGTAATCACTGTAAAAAATGAAGAAGCTTTCGAAACAGCTAGAAAAGCAGCTAGCCAAGAAGGTATTCTAGGCGGTATTTCATCAGGTGCGGCAATTTATGCAGCATTGAAAGTTGCGAAAGAATTAGGTAAAGGCAAAAAAGTATTAGCTGTACTTCCAAGTAACGGTGAACGTTACCTAAGCACACCTTTATACCAATTTGATTAATATCATGCTCGCTTAGAGGTTGACTACTTAGTCAGCCTCTTTTTAATATACTTGATTCACTTTATATTATCGAAAGGACTGCCGCATACTAAGGAAAGTTCATATTAGATAAGGATCTTTTTCTAAGTCTGTTTTTATTAGGATTTTAATTTATAGCGATTTAGGTTGATTGTAGCAGAAGGTCGGCATTATATGGGAATAACTAGAAGTGATCATCCTGGAGTGCATCAATACTTGTTAAATAGCAATAAAATTTGAAATAAACAACCTAAGACAAACAATCTTTAGAAAAAAGATAAAATATTATGATTTCTTGATAACAATTATGTAAAATGTAAGTAAGAGTTTTAAAGGAGCGATTGAATCATGCAGCAAAGAAGGACACCTTTAAGTGTACATTTTGACTATACACTCGATTTTTTCAGCCAGTATCAATATCTTTCTAAAGATGAAGAACAACATGCCTTTTTAGAAAGTGGACGTGGTGGAAGGTACAGTATTGCAGGAATTAGACCATTTGCTACGGTCAGAGGAAAAGCTGAACAGCTAGTTATCTCAAATGGTGACGAGAAGACTGTGTTAGAAGGCAAGCCTCTGGATCTTTTTAGAGAGTGGTTTAAGCAATATTATACAAGTACAGACCCAAATCTACCTGATTTTCAAGGAGGAGCTATTGGCTTTATTAGCTATGACTGTGTTCGTCATTTTGAAACCTTACCTGAAATTGCTGTAGATGATTTAGAAACTCCTGATTTATATTTTTTATTGTTTGATGATATCGCAGTGTATGATCACGATACGTCAAAGCTATGGTTAATTACACATTACTATCAAGAGGAACAAACCCAACAAGCTTATGAAAAATTAAAACAAATGAAGGAAAAGTGGACGTGTGAACAGAAGGTTATAAGCAAAATGGAAAGCATCAAGGTTAAAACCTCTGATCCAATTATTTTTACAGAGGATGCGTTTAAAAGAGCTGTGGAATCAATAAAGGATTATATTGGACAAGGTGATGTATTCCAAGTCAATTTATCCTTAAGGCAGCATTTTTTACTAGAAAGCCATCCGCTAAAGATTTATGAAGCTTTACGTGAAGTAAACCCTTCGCCTTATATGGCTTATTTGCATTTTCCTGATCTTCAGATTGTTAGTGGCTCACCTGAATTACTTGTCAAAAAGAAGGAAAACCTTGTGAGCACTCGCCCAATTGCTGGGACACGTTCGCGAGGTAAGGATGAACAAGAAGATATGAGACTAGCTAATGAGCTGATTCAGAATGAGAAGGAAAGAGCCGAGCACGTGATGCTTGTTGACTTAGAGAGAAATGATCTTGGTCGTGTATGTGAATATGGTTCTGTTCATGTAAATGAATTTATGGTAATTGAAAAATATTCTCATGTCATGCATATTGTTTCAAATGTACAAGGGACATTAAAAAAAGATGCAAATTATGCAGATATTATCAAAGCGACATTCCCTGGTGGTACAATAACAGGAGCACCTAAAGTTCGAACAATGGAAATCATTGAGGAGCTTGAACCGACCAGAAGAGGAATATATACAGGTTCAATTGGTTGGATTGGTTTTGATGAGAATATGGAATTAAATATCGTTATACGGACAATGATTGCAAAAGACGGTTATGGGTATGTTCAATCTGGTGCAGGTATTGTGATTGATTCTAATCCGGATTATGAATATAAAGAGGCCTTAAAGAAAGCGAAGGCTATAGTAAAAGCAATTGAGTTGAGCAAAGAAGAGAAAATATTAGGTTGAGGTGAGTCTAGTGATTTTAATGATTGATAATTATGATTCATTTACGTTTAATTTAGTGCAGTACTTAGGTGAGCTTGGAGAGGAACTAGTCGTAAAGAGAAATGATGAAATCACAATTTCTGAAATTGAAGAGTTAAATCCGCAATTTCTAATGATTTCTCCAGGACCATGTAGTCCAAATGAGGCGGGAATTAGTATGGACGCTATCAAACATTTCGCTGGGAAAATCCCGATTTTTGGTGTTTGTTTAGGCCATCAATCGATTGCACAGGTTTTCGGGGGAGATGTTGTTCGCGCTGAACGATTAATGCATGGAAAAACGTCTGAAATGCACCATAATGGAGAAACCATTTTTAAAGGAATGGAAAATCCTTTTACAGCGACACGATATCATTCTCTAATTGTAAAAAATGAGACATTACCTGATTGCCTTGAAGTAACTGCTCGGACTAAAGACAATGAAATCATGGCAATTCGACATAAAACTTTACCTATAGAAGGTGTACAATTTCATCCAGAATCCATTATGACTTCGTTTGGAAAAGATTTGTTAAAAAACTTTATTACTCAATATAAACCTGTAGAAAAGAGCTAAACAAGTGTATATATATCATAATTCAAAGTTTATAAAAGATTCTGAAGCCACGATTTCTCCATTTGATCATGGCTTTCTTTATGGTTTAGGTGTATTTGAAACATTCCGAGTATATAAAGGCTTTCCATTCCTATTGCATGATCACCTTGATCGCCTTCAAGTTGCCGTAGATGAGCTGGGAATATCGTATAGAATAAATCGTCAAGAAATTTTTGATATGATTCAAGAGTTAATCACACTTAATCACTGTGATTTTGAGGATGTAACGGTTCGTTTAAACATTTCTGCGGGAAATGGAGAAGTTGGACAACTTCTCCAGGCTTATGACAATCCAACGGTTCTCTGTTTTTTAAGAAAAGCTCCTCCGGCAAAAATGATTGAAAAAAATGCGACTGTCTTAAAATTAAGAAGAAATACCCCAGAAGGAAACTACCGTCTTAAGTCACATCATTATTTAAATAATATTCTTGGAAAAAGAGAGCTTATCGAGACTCCGAATATAGACGGTATTTTTTTAACTGAACAAGGCTTTGTTGCCGAAGGGATTGTATCAAACGTTTTTTGGGGTGATGAGAATGGGGTATATACTCCATCACTAGATACAGGTATTCTTAATGGAATTACAAGGCAATTTGTCTTGAAATGTTTACAGTTGCTGCAAATACCAGTAAAAGAAGGATTCTTCGTTAAGGAACAAATGTTCAATTCTAAAGAAGTGATCATGACAAACTCTTCACAAGAGGTCTTAGCTATAAAAGAAATAGATGGGTATGAATTTAGTGGTAAAGATGGAATAATGATTCAAAAGCTAAATGATTTATATGCAAAGAATAGGATGAAACTATTAAGTATAGATGAGTTATAAAGGATTGAAGAAGATGAAACAAACGACAGTGAAGCATCAACAAGTAAAGTGTGGTAAATATACACTTAATATTCAGGATAAGACGATGATCATGGGGATTTTAAATATTACTCCTGATTCATTTTCTGATGGCGGCCGTTATATTGATATTGAAAAAGCAGTAGCTCATGCAAAGGAAATGATTAAACAAGGTGCTGATATCATTGATATTGGAGGAGAGTCTACAAGACCTGGGTTCACCACTGTTACAGCTGAAGAGGAAATGAAACGGGTGATTCCGGTTATTAAAAGACTTTCTCGTGAAATTAGTGTGCCTATTTCAATTGATACGTATAAAGCTGAAGTAGCAAAGCAAGCAGTCGAAGCTGGTGCTACAATCATAAATGACGTTTGGGGAGCTAAGGCAGATCCAAATATGGCGAAGGTTGCAGCCGACTATAATGTCCCAATAATCCTCATGCATAATCGAGACAACCAAAATTATGATCAATTAATACCAGACATGATTGCAGATTTAATGGAATCAGTTACAATAGCTAAAAATGCTGGAGTGAAGGATGAGAATATTATTCTAGACCCTGGTATAGGCTTTGCTAAGTCAATGGAGGATAATTTAGTAGTCATGAGAAATTTAGAAGCGTTTGTTCAACTCGGTTATCCATTATTGTTAGCTACTTCTCGTAAAAGGTTTATCGGGCATGTTCTTGATTTACCTCCAACAGAACGAATGGAAGGTACAGGTGCTACAGTTTGTCTCGGAATTCAGAAAGGTTGCCACATGGTGAGAGTTCATGATGTGTTAGAAATAGCCAGAATGGCCAAAATGATGGATGCAATGCTCGGAAAAGGAGGGGAGCACGATCGATAAAATTTACGTGAATGGAATGGAATTTTACGGTTACCACGGTGTGTTTAAAGAGGAAACAAAACTTGGGCAACGATTTAGAGTTGATTTAGTGGTAGAATTAGATTTGCAGAGGGCTGGAGAATCGGATTCCTTAGAACATAGTGTCAACTATGCATCATTATATAAAGTTTGTCAGGATATTGTTGAAGGTAAGCCGTATAAGCTTGTTGAGACTGTTGCAGAACAAATTGCTGCTAATATCTTAGCCGATTTTTCATTAATAAATGATTGTACCGTAAAGGTCGTTAAGCCAGATCCTCCTATTCCTGGCCATTATAAAGAAGTGGCTGTGGAAATTAGAAGGGGAAGATCATGAAAAATCAAGCCTATATAGCTCTTGGATCAAACATGGGAGACCGTGAGCGATATCTCATAGAAGCAATTAAGAAAATACATCAACAACCTAATATTGAAGTGGTAAATATATCCTCTATTTATGAAACAGATCCTGTTGGATACACAGATCAAGATCAATTTTTAAACATGGTTATTTACGTAAATACTGATTTAACAGCATTTCAGCTTCTTTCAACTTTACAGGAAATTGAAAGGCAACTAAATCGTAAACGAGAGATAAAATGGGGACCAAGAACTTTAGATCTTGACATTTTGCTTTTTAATCATGAAAATATTGAAGCAGAACAATTAATTGTTCCTCATCCTAGAATGCATGAACGAGCTTTTGTTCTTATACCATTATATGAATTAAATCAAGAAGTTAGCATTCCAAATGTAGATGAATCAATCTTAACTATCATAGATCAATTACACGATAAAGAAGGAGTACGAATATGGAAGCAGAAAAATGGGGTAGACGTATTCGCGCTTTTAGAAAGTTAAAAGGATTCACCCAAGAAAGTTTTGCGAAAGATCTTGGTGTGTCTGTTTCCGTATTAGGTGAAATAGAAAGAGGCAATCGTGAACCCAGCAAAGAATTTTTAGAGGATGTGGCTAAATCTCTTAATGTATCAATTGATGAGCTAAGCCCGGATAACTAGAAAGGAGGTAAGAAAGAATGTTTAAAATTGGTGATATTGAATTAAAAAACAGAGTAGTTTTAGCTCCGATGGCAGGAGTTTGTAACTCAGCATTTCGTTTAACTGTAAAAGAATTTGGTGCAGGTTTAGTTTGTGCGGAAATGGTTAGTGATAAAGCGATTCTATATAATAACGCTAGAACAATGGGAATGCTTTATATTGATGAGCGTGAAAAACCACTAAGCTTGCAAATTTTTGGTGGGGAAAAGGAAACCCTTGTTGAAGCGGCCAAATTTGTTGATAAAAATACAACGGCTGATATTATAGATATAAATATGGGTTGTCCTGTTCCTAAAATTACTAAATGTGATGCCGGAGCGAAGTGGCTTTTAGATCCAAACAAGATTTATGACATGGTATCTGCTGTAGTTGAAGCGGTTGATAAACCTGTTACAGTTAAAATGCGTATGGGATGGGATGATGAGCATATTTTTGCTGTCCGTAACGCACAAGCTGTTGAACGTGCAGGTGGAAAAGCAGTTGCTTTGCATGGTCGTACTCGTGTACAAATGTATGAAGGAACAGCAAATTGGGATATCATTAAAGAAGTAAAAGAATCAGTTAATATTCCTGTCATAGGAAACGGTGATGTCACAACACCTCAAGATGCGAAGCGCATGCTTGATGAGACAGGTGTAGACGGTGTAATGATCGGCCGTGCTGCTTTAGGAAATCCATGGATGATTTATCGTACAGTAAAATATTTAGAAACTGGCGAGTTAATGGATGAACCAGGGGTGCGTGAAAAAATGGAAGTTTGTAAGCTTCATTTAGATCGCCTGATTGCTCTTAAAAATGAAAATATAGCAGTTCGTGAAATGAGAAAGCATGCAGCTTGGTACCTAAAAGGTATTAGAGGCAATGCAAAGGTTCGTAATGAAGTTAATTTAATGAACACACGAGATGAGCTAGTTGCACTTTTAGATGAGTTTGTTCTAGAGATTGAGGCAAAAGAAAAAAGCACTAGCCAAGCAGGTTGATTCTAAGGATTTGAAGTCGTTGTTATACTGCCAGTACACCTGGCAGTTTTCTGCTTTTTTAAATTTGTGAAGAAGGAGTGTTGGCAGGATGAGTCAGGAAGAAATGAATCATGAAGAATTAAGTGACCAACTTAAAGTCAGACGAGAGAAATTACATAACTTAAGAGAAAAAGGGTTAGATCCATTCGGTAAACGTTTTGAAAGAACACATCAAACGGAAGAAATTATTACTGTGTACAATGAGTTTGAGAAGGAAGAACTAGAGGAAAAAGAAGTATCTGTCACAATTGCTGGCAGAATTATGACAAAGCGTGGAAAAGGGAAAGCCGGCTTTGCGCATATCCAAGATTTAACGGGACAGATTCAAATTTATGTTCGTAAAGATGAAATTGGTGAGGAAGCGTATGAAATCTTTAATACAGCTGACCTTGGTGATATTGTTGGTGTTTCGGGTGTTATTTTCAAGACAAAAGTCGGAGAGCTTTCTATTAAAGTTAAATCCTTTGAATTATTAACGAAATCTCTACGTCCATTACCTGATAAATTTCATGGTTTAAAAGACATTGAACAACGCTACCGTCAGAGATATGTAGATTTAATCATGAGTCCTGAAAGCAAAAAAACATTTATTACAAGAAGTAAAATTATTCAAGCTATGAGACGCTATTTAGATGATCAAGGATATTTAGAGGTTGAAACACCTACAATGCACTCTATACCTGGTGGAGCATCTGCACGTCCATTTATAACTCATCACAACGCTTTGGACATGCCGTTATATATGCGTATTGCGATTGAACTTCATTTGAAACGTCTAATTGTCGGTGGGTTAGAAAAGGTTTATGAAATTGGCCGAGTGTTTAGAAATGAAGGAGTTTCAACACGTCACAACCCTGAATTCACAATGATCGAACTTTATGAAGCATATGCAGATTACCAAGATATTATGACATTAACCGAGAATGTTATCGCACACGTGGCGAAAGAAGTATTGGGAACTACAACAGTTCAATACGGAGACTATGAAGTGAATCTTGAGCCTCAATGGGCAAGACTTCATATGGTAGATGCTATTAAAGAACATACCGGTGCAGACTTCTGGAAAGAGATGTCGGTTGAAGAAGCGCGTGAACTTGCTGATAAGCATAATGTTGAAATAAACGAACATATGCAGTATGGACATATTGTAAATGAATTTTTTGAACAAAAAGTTGAAGAAAAGTTAATTCAACCAACCTTCATATATGGACATCCAGTAGAAATCTCTCCTTTGGCCAAGAAAAATGATCAAGATCCTCGTTTTACGGATCGTTTTGAGCTATTTATTGTTGCACGTGAGCATGCAAATGCCTTCACTGAGTTAAATGATCCAATTGATCAGAAAGAACGTTTTGAAGCTCAACTTAAAGAACGTGAGCAAGGGAACGATGAAGCTCATATGATGGATGAGGACTTTATAGAAGCGCTAGAATATGGTATGCCTCCGACAGGCGGATTAGGCATTGGTATTGACCGTTTGGTGATGCTGTTAACTAATTCTCCATCCATTAGAGATGTGTTATTATTCCCTCAAATGAGACATCGTTAAGGTAAAACTCCTGCAATTGCAGGAGTTTTAATTTTTTTTAAAAAAGTTCTTGATTTAATTATTAGGTGATGGTATATTTGAATACGTTGCTGCGAAACATGCAGTTAACTTTTAAAAACAAAATAAAAAAGTTGTTGACAAACATCTTGGAAGTTTGTTATGATATAAAAGTTGTGTTAAGCAAT
>NZ_JBZFLI010000025.1:0-53473 GCF_058315175.1 Metabacillus sp. RB-C-LZQ-3-1
TTCTGCCTTCACAGTTCGGGACTCTCACCCTATAGATTGCACCCATGCCAGGCGCACGAAAAAAGGAATGTGCGTTATGTGCACATTCCTTTTTGAGTGTTATCTTTCTTAACTATTCACCTTAGCTAATAGCTCTTCCATTTCATTTAATTTTTCTTCAAACACTTTACATGCTTCTTCAATTGGTGCTGATGAGGTCATATCAACACCTGCTTTTTTAAGGACTTCAATTGGATAATCTGAGCTTCCTGCTTTTAAGAACTCTAAATAGCGGTCTACTGCAGGCTGGCCTTCCTCAAGTATTTGATTGCTTAATGCTGTTGCTGCACTATAGCCTGTTGCATATTGATAGACATAGTAGTTGTAATAAAAGTGAGGAATTCTTGCCCATTCTAAGCCAATTTCCTCATCAACCACAATATCTTCACCAAAGTATTTTTTATTTAAGTCATAGTATGTTTTCGTTAATAATTCAGGTGTTAAAGGCTCTCCAGCCTGTGCTTTTTGGTGAATAATATGTTCAAACTCAGCAAACATTGTTTGACGGAAAACAGTCCCTCTAAATCCTTCTAGGAAGTGATTTAGTAAGTAAAGACGTTTCTTTTCGTCATCGATTGTATTTAATAAATAATGATTTAACAAGGCTTCATTACAAGTTGAAGCTACTTCTGCAACAAAAATTGAGTAGTTTCCATATGGATACGGTTGAGTTTTACGTGTGTAATAACTGTGTACTGAATGTCCAAACTCATGAGCAAGAGTAAATAAGTTGTTTACATTATCCTGCCAATTCATTAAAATATAAGGATTTGTTCCATATGCACCTGAAGAATAGGCACCACTGCGCTTTCCTTTATTTTCGTGAACATCCACCCAACGGTTTTCAAAGCCTTCTTCTAGGATTGAAATATAATCCTCACCTAACGGTTCAAGACCTTTTAAAATATAATCCTTTGCTTCATCATATGTTACTTCCATTTTTACATCTTTAATGAGCGGAGTGTAGAGGTCATACATATGAACTTCATCAAGCTTTAATACTTCTTTGCGAAGTTTCACATAGCGTTGAAGCAAATCCAAATGATTATGAATCGTATTAACTAAGTTTTCGTACACTTCCTCTGGAATATTGTCACTGCTAAGTGCTGCTTGTCTCGCTGATTCGTAGTTTCTTACCTTTGCACTAAAGTTATCCTTTTTGACTGTTCCACTTAGTGTACTAGCAAATGTGTTCTTAAACTCATCATATTTGCTATAAACTGCTTTAAATGCTTCTTCGCGTACTCTTCGGTCCTCACTTTCTAAAAAGCGGATATAACGACCGTGTGTGATTTCAACTTCTTCTCCATTTTCATCTTTAATAGTTGGAAAAGTTAAATCCGCATTATTCAGCATGCCAAATGTATTGCTTGAAGAATCTAAAACCTCTGAAGCTTCTGCTAATAATTCTTCCTTTTCCGCAGATAAAACATGTGGACGTTGGCGATTAATTTCATCTAATGCATGCTCATAAAGCTTAAGCTCTTCTTTCTCTTCTAAAAATTGCTTAATTTTTGCTTCGTCAATTGAAAGAATTTCCGGTACAATATATGAGCTAATACTTGAAGCCTGTGTGTATAAATTTCGAGCACGATCATTTAGCGCCTGATATTTTGAGTTTGTTGTATCCTGATCATATCTCATGTGTGCATATGTATAAAGTTTTCCTAACCGCTCCATTACTTCATCTTGATAAGAAAGTGCTTCATAAAGAGAAGTAGCACTCTCACCTAGCTTTCCTTTAAAATCAGCTAATTTAGGCAGTGCTTTTTGCACTTCATTATACTCTTTCTCCCATGCATCATCTGTAGGAAAAATATCCTCTAATCTCCAAGTATCTTCTACTTTGATGTCATTTCTAGAAGGTAATTTTTTTACCGCTGCTTGCTCTGACATATCATTTCCCCCTTTAACGTTAATAGCCAATGCGGAGCTCGTGTTCATCGAACACATAAGTATTATAGCTGCTAGTAGATTTAAGAATTTGCACTTGTTCATTTCCAACCCTCCCAAAGACCTTTCTCCGCAGAAGCCAATTAAAATTCATTCCTAATATAGTCGAAAGGAGTTTCGGTTGGATTAAATACCTTACTATTTCTATCTTCACCCCGTATAGCTTCTTTTGTCAAATAGTAAGTAGCTGCTCCAACACCTAACATTGAAGCCATCAATACTACTGGATTACTTTTTCTTTTCATATTAAACATATGCCCACCTCTTTATGTTAATATCCTCCTTTTAATTTGTTCAAAAAATAAATTACTATTCATATTCGCCCTTTATAGGGAATTTATTATTTTTGCATCTTCTTTAAGTAACTCCTCGATTTGATTTGTCCATCTTATTTCTTTTACTTTTCTTAGATTTTCTTTTTCTTCAAACACAATAATAGATAAATCAGCCAGCTTCATAAGATATGTATCAATTGCAGAAATAAAGGAAACTGAATTAGTTAGCGAACGCGTCGTAATGAAGCCCTCGTTCATTTTCATCGAAAAATCGTGATATACATTGTGAATACTAAATAAAGTTTGTAAAGGGAGAGAATGAATAAATAAGAGGATCCATCCCTGCCACACATAGACAGGAGAATCAAAAATGTAATTATCAACTAAAGGAAGGAATGCATAGGAAGGTAAATATGATAGCGGAAGCTTTTGTGTCTGATAAAGATAGGTATGAAATCGAGAGGTTTGTTTCGATTGAAAGCCAGGTGCACTGAGACGAAATTTTCTTATTTTTTGAATCCACTCCTTTTGCCAAATGGTTTTATTTTGTATCGGAACTTTCATTACCTCCTGAAGGGATGTTGAAGGTAATGCGTAGTGTTTATGTTCAGAAATAACAAATCGTGAGGAAAATGGAAGGATATTATATAAAACGATCATCGTCCTTGCATCAGGACAATATGAAAATAGATATGGAGCTGTATTTTCTTTTTTTATAATAAAATTCCATTGGAAAGGAGATAGTTGATAGGAACGTGCTCCTACTCTAGTTAAGGTCTTGGCCCCTAAAATCCATAAATAAGGAATTCCCTCCTGTTGGTACTGCTTGGACCTATTTTTCAAGGATCTTGCATCAATTGTTGAACATTGATATTCAATGGCGATTCTTTTTTGATGGTACTCAATTAATAGATCCGGACGCTGCTTTGTTTGTTGTAAATATGGCTCAAGTTTCACTGACTCAATCACGTGCTGTCTTTGAAACCATTGATACAAATCAAGCTTTCCCCTCATATGATAGTCACTTTCATGACTTCCTTTGACTGTAGGACATTCCCCATATTTTTTATGAGCAAAATGTGCTGAAATAATGGTACCGATTCTTAGTTCTAATTCTTGCTTACAAGCCGGGCAGATAAAACTTGTTTCCTCCCTTAGCTTTATTAACCTCTGCCTAGACCACTTTTTTTCGGCTACATTTATCATGATTCCTTTTTGATCAATCGCGACAAACAAATTTTCCCCTCCTTTTTCTTTTCATTATCCACAAGAAAATGGAATTGACAAATCACTAAAATTTAATTTTCTAGTGATGCTTAAAAAATAAACACCTATTTTAGACAACCAGTTTTCACTGATCGTTTAAATTAGGTGTTATAAAAGTGGTGACATAAGCCTTGCTCCAGATTCAAAAAGCTTTACAGGGAGTGAGCGCTTTGAAAACTGTTCTAAAATAATCTCTCTAGAATGGTTAATATCATTCATATATGCATCTACAAGTTTTTGTGTACTACCTGTTCGATAAAGAAAAGCATTTACTTCAAAGTTTAAGTGAAAACTTCTCATATCCATATTTGCTGTACCGATCGATGCTAGTTCATAATCAACAATGATTATTTTACTATGTAAAAATCCTTTTTCGTATTCATACACTTTTACTCCTGCTTCTAATAGTTCGGGAAAATATGACCTTGAGGCATAATAAACAACTTTTTTATCTGGCCGTTTAGGGACAAGAAGTCTTACGTCAATTCCACTCAATGCAGCAACTTTTAATGCAGTAAGGATATCTTCATCAGGAACAAAATAAGGAGATGCGATCCAAATTGATTCTTTTGCAGAAATAATCATCGAAAAAAATAAGTTTTTAATAACATCCCATTTATTATCTGGACCACTCGCGATTAACTGCACTCCGCCAGTTTCCTCCAGTGTCTCTGGTTTTGATGATAAATACATATGTGGCAAAAGCCTTTTGTCCGTCATATAGTACCAATCTTGCAAAAAAATCATTTGTAACGTTCGGACTGCTTCACCTTTTATAAGCAGATGTGTATCACGCCAATATCCAAAATAGGAATTCTTCCCTAAATATTCGTCTCCTACATTTAAGCCCCCAACAAAGCCGACTTCTCCATCAATTACAACGATCTTTCTATGGTTGCGAAAATTAATTTTATTGTTTAAAAACGGAATTCGGACCGGTAAAAACGGAACCATTTCAATTCTTGATTTTCCTAATTCTTTAATATATTCTTTCGATAATTTCCAACATCCAACAGCATCATAAAGAAATCTAATCTCTACTCCTTCTTTTGCCTTTTCAATTAGAACATTCTTTAATTCCTGCCCAACCTGATCATCTCTCACAATGTAATATTCAAGATGGATATGATGTTTTGCTTTTTTTATTTCTTGAAAAATATGTTCAAAGGTCTCAATTCCATCTGTTAATGCTTTCGTTTTCGTAGAAAATGAAATCGGACTATGTCCCAATCGATGAGCAAGCTTAAACAATAATTGCTGATGGTCTCCCATATGATCAATCTTTTCTTGATATGTACTTTGATTCCCTTCTATTTCTAAAAATGCTTTTTCATCTAAAAGTGCTTTTTTTTCAAACAAACGTCTCTTTTTAATATTTCTGCCAAAGAGTAAATAAAAAAAGAATCCTATTAACGGAAACCCTCCAAGTACAACAAGCCATGTGATCGTATGTGAGGGATGTCTATTCTCTAAGAAAATAACAATACAGATAAAAATTATAGACAATGTAAAAAGGACACTGACAGAGCCAACAATCCAATCTCCCCAAAAGTTTTTTGTAATAAGGATAATGGAAGCAATTAGTGTGATAAATAGTAGTAATCGGAATGTAAATTTCATTGACTTTCACCTGTCTTATTTTTTATCTTACTTCCCTTTCATTAAGAAAACGAAACCTTTATCTATGTTACTGTCTGTCATCCCCTTTACAGTTCTCACTATTTTATTACTTAACTTCATTTTTTAACCCTTAAAATCGAAAATAAATAAGAAAAGCGCAAGCGCCTTGGTCAGCCTCGGGCAAAAGACGATTTAGAATAGAAGGTGTTCTTTGCCTTCAATTCTAAATTGGCAGACCCTAGAGGCAGTCTAAAATCGCGACGTCAATCTCCACGATTGCATTTGCACGTCCTGGGCTTCGGGGCTGGACGATAAAAAAAACCGATTCATAAAAATCGGTTTTTTCTTATTAATGATCTATTTAGGAGAAATGCTTTCTTATCACAGTTAAAGCATGATCTTTTGCAATGTTTTGGCCATATTCCTCAAGTCGATGAATCGTCACTCGGGATTCTTGTCCATATTCAAGTAGAATACTTAAAGTGTTCTCAATTTCTTCATCACTTACCTCATCATCAAACTCGATATATAAATAATACTGTTGGTCGAGCGTGTATAAATGATTCGTCATTCCATTTAATAGCGAATATTTAGACAAGGAAATGATATGTTCAAGATCACTAAATTTTAATACAAACTGAAGCTGTTGCTCCATCTCTTCCATGTGATCATCTTGTGAATCACTTGATTTATTAAAATGCTGATCCAATAAGGATTCTATATTTTCATCTATTGGTAATTCTTTAAGCTTTTCATCGGAAATTGGGAGTTCAAGCTTTTGTCCGTCTTTTGACACTTGCGCTTTCGTCACAATGACTTCTAACCCTTTATCAAGTGCCTGAACTTGAATCCAAAGAGGACCTTCAACCATAAACTCTTCTTCTTCATGGACTTCATCCATCATTTCCCAAAAAAGCTCTTCACTTCGATCACGATTATACCATATTTCGTCACGATCAAAACCACGCTCTTCTATATCCAAATACGAAATATAAAATTTTACAGTATTCTCGTTAATGCGTTCGATTTCCATTACTCAACCTTCCCTTCTATATAAGATGTTGAAGGGACAACCCCCCTCAGGGTAGTTGTACTTTACTACACTTTGCCCAAAATTTCAACTATTTAACCGTAAGCAAAGTAAAGTGCCTTTATTCTCCATTGAAAGAGAGATATTTAACACTTATGTTCAAAACCTTCAATATTGAAAGAATCTTGTACTCCTATTTTATGATAAAAAGTCTTTAAAGGAAATAAAAAAACTCTGAATTTACAAAAACAGTTATTTTACCTATATGAATCTTCAAGCATATCTTATGAATGCCTTCATATAATTGTACGAGCACTTAAAAGCGCAACACCTTGATCAGCCTAGGGCAAATAAACGATTTGGAATAGATGACGTTTTTTCCTTCAATTCCAAATTGGCTTGTAACTCGAGGCAGTCTAAAATCGGGAATTCCTGTCGTTCAGACTGCACTTGCACATCCTAACCATCGGAGCTAGACACTAAACTAAGTAAAAACTTTTATACAATTTTAAATTCCAAAAAGCTGAAAAGAGGGTATAAAAGATGGAACAAGATTTTCTGTTATCACTTCTCATGATCATAGGAATTGACCTAGTACTTGGAGCAGACAACGCTGTTGTTATTGCTATGGCATGTCGCAACCTGCCCGATATTCAGCGTAACAAAGCCATTATCATGGGAACCATGCTTGCAATTGTCTTTCGAATTTTTATTACTTTCATTGCCGTCTATTTATTAAAAATACCATTCCTACAGCTTATAGGCGGTGTTTTCCTTCTCTATATTGCTTACCATCTCATTGTCGGGAAAGAAGAAGACACAACAAAAATCAAAAGTCATCATTCATTATGGAAAGCAATTAAGACAATTGTTATAGCTGATTTATTAATGGGATTTGATAATGTCCTTGCAGTAGCTGGAGCAGCACAGGGGCATATGATATTAGTAGCGCTAGGACTGCTTATATCTATACCTATTATCATTTGGGGAAGTAAAATCATACTTGTATTACTTACGAAGTATCCATTTTTGATCTATCTTGGCGGCGGATTACTGGCCTTTACATCAGGAAAAATGATCATCGAAGAACCTAATTTACAAAACCTGTATAGCTCTTATCCTATGATAGAGCAAAGTATCCCGTACTTAACGGTATCTTTTATTTTGCTAGCAGGTCTTATTTATCAGCAATTTTTTTTAAGAAAAGAATAGCTATAAAGTCAAACTTCCATTAGTGGGGGGTTCTTCATCCCTCACTAATGGTTAGTTGAAACAATTCGGACCTTTAAGGGAAGGTACCCTCCCCCACCTTCTATAACTCAGAAGCTTGAGGCGGGGTCTTATTGCCCGTTAAAAGCGGATAAAATAAACAAAGAGGTATTTCTAAAAGATTCAAATGATTAGGATCTTAAATAGAAATTACCTCTTCTTATATTTAATTAACTAAACGTTGTGCTTCTTGTAATTGATACGTTCGAACACGACGTGGAAGGAAACGTCGAATTTCATCTTCATTGTAGCCTACCTGCAGTCTTTTCTCGTCAATGATAATAGGACGACGAAGCAGACCAGGATTTTCTCGAATGAGAGTATATAGATCTTGCAATGGCAATGTTTCCAAGTTAATATTTAACTTTTGGAAAATTTTAGAGCGCGTTGAAATAATTTCATCTGTTCCATCTTCCGTCATTCGAAGGATCTCTTTAATTTCTTGAATGGTTAAAGGCTCAGAAAAAATATTTCTTTCAACATATGCAATATCATGTTCCTCTAACCATGCTTTAGCTTTACGACAAGAAGTACAACTTGGTGATGTATACAATGTAACCATTGACTTTCACTCCTCTAAATATAGAATGAGTAACAAATTTATATCTTTCTAAAATTAAAATTAATTTAATTAAGAACCAATAAATTGATTATACTATAAAAAAGTAAGTATGCATATAGAAAATACATTAAAAGTATGACAAAACCATTACAATCTTGAAAACTCTAGAATGTATATGTAAACAGTGACTTTTTTCGGATTAAGATTCATCTTATTCATCAAAAAAAGTCACTGTCCTGATTCTCAATTAAGTTAACTCATCGAAAATATTTTGGTTGCTTTTATCATTATTCATTATTAAAACTTCATGAACAGGCTGATAGGATTCACCATATAGTTCCTTGTCTTTAAATGTATGAATAAGGGTATAAGTTTGCTGCATTGCCTCAAAAATTTCCTCTTCGGATTCATTATTGGGAGCCCAATATAATATCTCCAGCTTGTTTACTTCATTTGTTGCAAGAGAACGTCTCTCATACCCAATTGATTCAGCATGTATAAATCCTTGTTTTTGATAAAATTTCAAGCGTTTCTCTGAATCAGAATCTTCATAATTGACAGGCTCAACCTCAAGAATAATTGGTTTGTTTTTATCTTTTAGCTTGTTTATTAATTTGCTGCCTAGTCCTTCTCCCCGAGCATCCTTCGAAACAAAGAGGTAATCAATAAAGATAAAATCAGGAAGTTCTGCGTACATTAATACATGATTTTTCCCTTCATCCTTATGATAGATATCTTTCTTTTCTTGAAGCAATGCTTCCATATGCTCCTTTGACTTCATTTCTTCAATGGGAAAATACTGATTTAATTTCTCATACCAGTTCATTCATCTGCTCCTATCACAATTTAATAACTTCTCCCATGCTTATATATACCCTTTTAAACAATTATTAAACATTCTCCCTACAGGAACATTTGTTCTTATTCTATTCTAACACAAAATGCTTAGTCTTGTCTTGAAGTATTAATAAAAATACTCTTCTCTAAAATGTTTGTTGTTTTTAAATAGGTTCTTTGTACACAAACTTTTCGGTTGATTACGGCGGAAAGTGAACATCCTGGAGCGGAAATTAACTAATTTCGAATACTAGTTACAAAACAAAAAAGTTTATAAATAATCAACCAAAATAAAAAGAGACTACACAACGGTAATCTCTTTTTATTTTGGTTGATTAAACATATTCTTTTTTATATTTCTCAAATTCCGCTTGAGAACACATAACAAAATGTCCTGGTTTTACTTCTCTGAATTCAACTTCTTCATCCGGTTGATAATTATGCTGACTAGGATTATAAGTTTTTCTTACACGAGTACGCTCATAATCCGGGTCCGGAAGTGGAATAGCTGATAATAATGATTGTGTATATGGATGAATTGGGTTGTTGTAGAGCTCTTCCGCACTAGCTAATTCTACAAGCTTACCAAAGTACATAACTCCGATACGATCACTAATATATTTCACCATTGATAAATCATGGGCAATAAATAAGTATGTTAAACCTTTTTCCTTTTGAAGCTTTTTCATTAGGTTAACAACCTGTGCTTGAATCGATACATCTAATGCTGAGATTGGTTCATCAGCGATAATAAACTCAGGGTCAACGGCAAGTGCACGAGCAATTCCAATACGTTGTCGCTGTCCGCCACTAAATTCATGAGGATAACGGTTTGCGTGCTCTTTATTTAAACCAACAGTTTCAAGTAATTCAATTACTCTGTCCATTCGTTCTTTTTTCGATTTTGCAAGCCCATGAATGTCAATACCTTCAGCAATAATATCTGAAACCTTCATTCTTGGGTTTAAAGAAGCTTGTGGATCCTGAAAGATCATTTGCATTTTTCGGTTAAATTCCTTTAATTGCGCACGGGACTTTTTGCCATGCACATTTACTCCATTGAATAAAACCTCACCATCAGTAGCATCATACAATCGGATAATTGTTCGACCAGTTGTCGATTTCCCACAACCTGATTCTCCAACCAGTCCTAATGTTTCCCCTTTAAATATATCAAAAGTAACATTGTCTACTGCTTTTACTTCATTAGGCTTGCCAATGTTAAAATATTGTTTTAAGTTCTTAATTTCTAATAATTTTTCTGTCGTTCCCATTTTAGTTTCCCCCTTTTCCATCAGGGAATTGACGTTGGCGTCGTTTTACTGCTAAAGGCGGTTCAACCTTTGGCGCATCTGGATGAAGTAACCATGTGGCAGCATAATGTGTATCAGACACTTTAAACATAGGAGGTTGCTCCTCCAGGTCAATTTGCATCGCATACTCATTACGTGGCGCAAATGCATCACCCTTTGGCGGGTGTAATAAATCAGGTGGTGTACCTGGAATCGCGTATAGTTCCTCTTCATCAGTATCAAGACTTGGCATTGAACTAATTAACCCCCAAGTGTATGGATGCTGTGGATTGTAAAAAACTTCATCAACTGTTCCCGTTTCAACAATTTTTCCACCATACATAACAGCCACACGATCAGCAACATTTGCCACAACACCTAAGTCATGAGTGATAAAAATAATGGATGTATTAATTTTTTGCTGTAATTCCTTCATTAATTCCAGAATTTGAGCTTGTATTGTAACATCTAATGCAGTAGTAGGCTCATCAGCGATCAGAACCTTCGGATTACATGCAAGAGCAATCGCGATGACGACCCTTTGTCTCATTCCCCCAGAGAATTGATGTGGGTATTGATTAAAGCGTTCTTCAGGTCTAGGTATCCCAACAAGCCTTAAAATATCAATTGCACGTTCCTTCGCTGCTGCTTTACTTAGTTTTTGATGCTTAATAATCGGTTCCATAATCTGTTTTCCAATTTTCATTGTTGGATTCAACGATGTCATTGGATCCTGGAAAATCATCGAAATATCTTTCCCGCGAATTTTTTGCATATTTTTATTTGATTCTTTTGCTAAATCTTTACCTTCAAAAAGAATCTCACCTTGTTTAATATCGGAATTTGCTTCAGGAAGCAAACGCATAATCGCTTTGGTTGTAACTGATTTTCCTGAACCAGATTCACCTACGATTGCTAATGTCTCCCCTTTATACAAATCAAAGTTAACTCCACGAATTGCCTGCACTTCTCCAGCAAACGTATGGAATGAAATGTGCAAGTCTTTCACTTCTAAGATTTTATCCATTTTCGGGTTCACCTACCTTTTCTAGTCACGCATTTTCGGATCTAAAGCATCACGCAGTCCATCCGCAATCATATTAAAACAAATCATAATTAAACTGATAACTATTGCTGGTATGATCATCTGATAAGGATATAGCTGAAGAACTTTAAATCCATCATCAATGAGTGTACCTAATGAAGCCAATGGCGGCTGTAACCCCAATCCAATGAAACTTAAAAAGGCTTCAAAAAAGATCGCACTTGGAATTGTAAACATTGTGTTGATAATAATAACACCAGCTAAATTTGGTAATAGATGCTTCGAGATAATCTTTCCATTTGAAAGTCCTAATGTTCTAGCTGCTAAAACATATTCCTGTTGTTTTAATTTCATTACCTGAGCACGAACAACCCTCGCCATACCGACCCAACCTGTTATGGTTAAGGCGATTGTAATCGATAAAATCCCTGGATCCAACACAATAATCATGAGGATAACAACAACAAGGTTAGGAATACCTACTAATATTTCTGTAATACGCTGCATAACATTATCTGTGCGGCCGCCAACAAATCCGGAAATAGCTCCGTATAATACACCAATGACCATATCAATAACAGCTGCTAATACTGCAATATATAAAGATACTTGTGTACCTTTCCATACACGTGTAAATAAATCACGACCAAGACTATCTGTACCTAACCAGTAATATTCGTCTACATTTTTTTGCTCATATGCATTATAAACATCACCGTTTTTTCTAGTTAAAGTTCCATCAAATGGTAACCAACTGACATTCTCTAAACCTTGAATTCTTGGAGGCAGGTTTGAATGTTTAAGATTTTGTTCATCAATGCCATACCCATTTAAATGTGGACCAACAAGAGCCATAATAGTTAGTATAGCTAAAACAATTAAGCTAACAATTGCTCCTTTATTTTTCCTAACTCTTAACCATGCATCTTGCCAATAATTAAGGCTTGGCTTGGAAATCTCTTCACTTTTCGCCGAATCAATATGAGCGGGTTTAAACCTATCTTTTGAAATTTTTTCATGAGCCATTATTTTTTACCTCCCGCTAAACGAATCCGCGGATCAATGATTCCATACAGTAAATCTACAATTAAGATAACGACAACAAATAGAACTGCAAATAGGATTGTTGTACCCATAATAACAGGATAGTCGTTTACTGTAATTGATTTTACGAATTGCTCACCTAATCCCGGGATACCAAATATTTTTTCAATAACCAGGGAACCAGTCATTAAACTTACAACTAATGGTCCTAATACTGTTACTACTGGAATTAACGCATTCCTTAGCGCGTGCTTAAATGCAATTTCAAACCAGCTTGCACCTTTAGCTTTAGCAAGAGTAATATAATCTGATTCTAAAACCTCTACCATTTCAGTTCTAACAAACCTTGCCGCTGTTGCAATCGGGAACATTGCTAACGCAACTGTAGGCAAAACTGTGTATTCTGGTCCTTTCCAGAAAGCAACTGGAAACCATCCCAATTTAACAGCAATGTAATATTGCAAAAGTCCCGCAAAAACAAATGAAGGGATTGACTTACCAAGTACAGCTAAAAATGTTGCACTATAATCAACCCACGTATTTTGTCGTAATGCTGCAATTACGCCTAAAATAATACCAAAAAATGTTCCGAAAAGAATTGCCTGAAATCCAAGTGTTGCTGACGGACCGATGCTATCCATTAAAATTTCAGTAACTCCTACGTTATTGAATTGAAAGGAAACACCTAAATCACCTTTCAGCAAATTCACCATATAGTTCATATATTGCACCGGAACCGGTTCATCAAGACCATATTTGTCTTTCATAATTGTAAGCTGTGTCTCTGATAATTTACCAGCATTTGTAAAAGGCGTACCTGGGATTATTTTCATGAGGAAAAAAGTAAACGTGGCAATTAAAAAGAGTGTAATGACCATATAAATAACACGCTGAGTTAAGTATTTCGCCATATGACTGCACCTCCTAAATAAATTAAATATTCTACAAAGTTCGACAATTTCCCAACAAGGGAAAAGAGAGAGTATATCAACATTCAATATACTCTCTCTTTACATCAACTATCACTATAATCAAAAAGCACAAATTAAATCAATACTTATTTTACAGATGCCCATTTGTAGCTATATTCTGGTCCTACTAAGTGGTAAGTAAATCCTTCAACATTCTCGTTTACTAACACGTTAGAAGAACGTTGATACATAGGTGCAATCGCAGCATCTTCTTCAAGTAAGATTCTTTCAGCTTCAGCAAGAGCTTCATAACGCTCTACAGGTTTTTGTGCTAAAGTTGTTTGAGCATCTTTTATTAACTGATCATACTTTTCATTAGAGTAATCCATTTTGTTGTTTCCTCCGCCAGTTAACCATAGGTCAGAGAAAGTCATTGGGTCTAAATAGTCAGGACCCCAACCAGCCATTTGGATATCATAATCCTGAGAATTTTCACGATCTAAACGAACGCTAAATGGCACACTTTCAACTTTCAGTGTAAGTCCAGGAAGATTTGTTTCTAATTGGTTTTTAACATATTCAGCAATTTTCTTAGCGTTTTCAGTATCATCACCTAAGTATCTGATTTCAACTTTATCTGTACCAAGTGTTGCTAAACCTTTTTCCCATGATGCTTTTGCTGCATCTACATCATATGGCAACAATTCGTTTCCATTAATTTCACGGAAATCTTTTCCAGTTTCTTCATTCTTAACAAATTCTTGAGGAACAGCATAGTTTGCAACAATTGAACCGTTGTTTAATACGCTGTTAACAAAATCTTCTTTGTTAACTGCTTGTGCAATTGCTTTACGAATATCTGGGTTTTTTAGAGCATCATTTTCTTTTTGGTTAAATTTCAACCAGAAGATTGTAGGCTCTAACCATTTAACCATTCTATCATCGCCTTCATATTGAGGAACGATGTCAGAAGAAAGTTTTCCTGTTATATCTGCTTCACCAGTTTCAAATGCGTTTGCAGCTGCTTGAGAGTCTTTTAATACATTCCATTGAACTGTTTCTAGCTTAACAGTGTCTGCATCCCAATAATCTTTGTTTTTAGTGTAAGTCCATTCAGATGCAGTGCTTCCGCCCCAGTCAGATAAAACGAATGGTCCGTTATATACCAGGTTTTCAGCTGTTTTTGCGTAGTTTTCACCTTGTTCTTCAACAAATTTTTGGTTTTGTGGATAGAACGTTGGGAACGCCATTAATGATTTGAAATATGGAATTGGTCTTTCTAATGTTACTTCAAGTGTTTTATCATCGATTGCTTTAACACCTAATGTGTTAAGATCGTATTCTTTTTTCTCAGCACCAGCTGCAGAGATTTCAGCAGCTCCTTTGATCTTGCCATCCATCATATATGGACCATACGGTGATGCGTTTGCAGGATCAATTGCACGTTGCCATGCATAAACGAAATCATGTGCAGTAACCGGGTCACCATTAGACCATTTTGCATCTCTGATTTTAAATGTATAAACTGTACCATCTTCACTAACTTCTGGTTCACCCTCTGCCATACCTTCAACAACTTCTTGGTTTGGGTCTAGACGGTATAAACCTTCCATTACGTTATTCATTGTAGTGAAACTTACAGTATCTTGAGCCATTACACTATCCATTGAAGGAATTGCTTGTGACTCAAGTGCAGTAATTTTTTGCTCTGCTGCACCTTCATCTCCGCCTGCTTCTGTCTCTTTACCAGTATCTCCGCCGCCATTACATGCAGCTAAGAACATACTTAGTACAAGCGTTAATGCTAAAAGTAGAAAATATTTCGACTTTTTCACAAATTTGACCTCCCTTTTTTTTTGAACAAGTTTTCTTTACACGGATTATTATACAAGTATTCAGTAAATTGTGCATTTATTTTTTTAATAAAGTTTACACAAATGCAATAATATTAAAGAAATCTATACAAAAAATAGGTAAAAAGACCTATGTATTTCATTAGAATCTTCATAATCTTTCCACTAGTTTTTTTCATAATACTTTAACGCGTTGAATTGGAAAGGGTTACAAAATCTTACATGGTTTTTTTGTAAAAAGTGTAGAAAATTGACGAATCAACCTATATATTCTATACATTTTTAACGAATAAATATTTCTACAATAACTTCACTTCTTTTTTTCCTCATCCTTTCATCTGATATAATAGATGTTAATGAATTTTAACAAGAAAAGAGTGAAAGAATTTGAGCAATAAACGATCTGTTACACTTATTATTGTGTCTCTATGTTTAACAATCTTACTTTCTTTTATCATTTACCAAAAATTAACTATTTTATCATTTGTAAATATTTCATTCTTTTTTGCCATTGGTCTATTGTTTATTTCCTTCTTTACCATCACAGTAAAAGGTGGATTTTTTGATGGAATAACATATGGATTTAGAAGAATGTTCGTCTCTAAAGGAAAAGAGCTCTCAAAACAAGAGGTTGAAGAAATGATTCCAGTATCAGAGCTGTTAACATTTGATCATTCGCCTTTTTTATCTAGTGGATTAATCATGACAGCTATTGTTGTAATTGGAACCTTTCTTTATTATCTATTTTGATCTATAAAGATTTGCAAATGCCTTCATGATTTCATATAATAAGAAAAAATAGTCGGCTATGATGAAGAGTAGTACATATATGGCGCATTTTTTAGAGAGCCTGTGGATGGTGGAAACAGGTAATGACCGATATGGAATGGACTTCTGAGCTTCTGTGCAGAAATTAGTACGTGCAGACGTAATCTTGCGTTAAAGATCTAAGTGATTTCTTCTGGAAATAATTAGGGTGGCACCGCGGTCCATCGTCCCTACTTTTGGGACGAGTGGGCCTTTTTGCGTTTATTTAAATAAATTACTTACTTTTAGGAGGACATGATGAAAACAATTTTTTCAGGAATACAACCAAGCGGTTCAGTTACATTAGGAAATTATATTGGAGCATTAAAGCAGTTTGTCGATTTACAAGATGAGTACAATTGCTATTTTTGTATCGTTGACCAACATGCTATTACGGTTCCTCAAGATCGCTTAGCATTAAGAAAAAATATTAGAAGTCTTGCAGCCTTATATCTAGCTGTAGGATTAGATCCTGAGAAGGTAACATTGTTCATTCAATCAGAGGTACCTGCACACGCACAAGCAGGATGGATGTTACAATGTGTTTCTTATATCGGAGAATTAGAAAGAATGACCCAGTTCAAGGATAAATCACATGGAAAAGAAGCTGTTTCTGCGGGGTTACTCACATATCCGCCGCTAATGGCAGCTGATATCCTCCTTTATAACACGGACCTGGTACCAGTAGGTGAAGATCAAAAGCAACATTTAGAGTTAACAAGGGATTTAGCGGAACGTTTTAATAAAAAATATAACGATGTTCTAACGATACCTGAGGTTCGTATTCCAAAGGTTGGAGCACGAATAATGTCTCTTGTAGATCCTACAAAAAAAATGAGTAAATCTGATGCCAATCAAAAAGCATTTATTACGCTTTTAGATGAACCTAAGCAAATTGAAAAGAAAATCAAAAGTGCTGTAACAGATTCTGAAGGAATTGTGAAATATGACAAGGAAAATAAACCCGGAATTTCAAACTTGCTATCCATATATTCCATCTTAACAAATGAACCGGTCGACCAAATTGAAGCTAGGTACGAGGGAAAAGGATACGGCGAATTCAAAACTGATGTGGCTGATGTTGTTGTAAATGCCCTAAAACCAATCCAAGAAAAGTACTATCAGCTAATGGAGTCAGATGAGTTAGATCAAATCCTTGATAAAGGTGCAGAAAAAGCGAATGCAGTCGCAAGCAGAACATTAAAGAAAATGGAAAACGCGATGGGACTCGGCCGTAAGCGTAAATAACACGCTCCTGATTAGTCACTTCTGAGCTGCTTCCGTGCTCGAGTTTGCAAGTTGGATATTATTTTTGCAAATCTGTCCGTTTTTTTGCAAACCAAAACGATGTGCTAAATGCACATCGTTTTGGTTTACTAAGTAGCTTGTCCAAATCAATTAACCTTTGATTCATGCTCCATGTCCCAAAGCTTTTCAAAAAAAGGTTGTCCTTTTATAAGGCGTTCACATAACTGAACATGCTTTGGCGACCAGCCGTCCAACGTTTCTTCATAAAGTTGCTTCCACACTTCATCAAATTCTCTTTGTTGAATATCCTCATACTTTGTAGGGTTCCATTCTGTATACCAATACTTAACTTCAGCAGCATTCTTCGTTGCCAGCAACTGATCGAGGGCCATAAATAAAAGTTGCTTTAATTGACGTTCTTTTCTTGTTAGGCCTCTCATATATTGTGGTGCTAAAGACAAAATATGATATTCCTTATTTGTTTCTTCACTCAATACTTCTGTGGAATACTTTTCTGGCTCAATTTCTTTTACCATTTCAAACACTAATTGCTCTTGCCTTGGAATAATTCGACTTTTCCGAATTGGAATCGTATAGCCGATTGTATCAACTGCAAGAATTCCAATTCCATCTGTCACAACAAAACAATAATCAAGCTGGATTCTCTCATGATTCTTACGAATATAAGCCTTTTGAAAAATATCTTTTAATAGACCAGGTGGTAACTCCGATAAGTTGTTTTCTATGTAGTCGAATAGCATGGAATCTACCTTTAATAAAGGAACCTGATCAAGGAGTTCAACACTGTCATCCTTTCTCCATTCATGAAAATGACAGACATTGTATCCATTCTCTTCACCTTCAAACCAATTTACCCAAACATCATGAAGAAATAACATATAAAAACCCCTCACTTCAGTACCATTTGTCAAACAGTATAGGCAAATTTTAGAGAATTTATTCCAATCCAAGAAGAATATGCATTGTTTTTTCTAAGGTTTTTTGAGTATGTCCTACCACATTTTATGAATGATCATTATAGATTATGAAGTATTCTTTTTCCCCTGATAATGTTTCATTATTTTCTCTGTTGACATACCTAATAACTGCTTTGTCTTTATTCCTGTATCGTCCATAATAGTTTTCACAATATGGTACCCTACAGAATAACCAAGCATATTGGGATAAAAACCGGTTCCAAACATTAATTGGGTAAACTTTGCATGTTCTCTTTTCATCTCTTTTTGAGGCAAAATGATACGCTGATAGAACCTTTCACATTGATCCGCTCCATATAACTTCGTCCAATTCGACACAGCCTCCTCTCCAAGAAGTTCCCGGACCGCATTCTCGGCCAAACCTTCCATAATGATTGTATCTATAATCGTGAATTCTTCTTCAGATTTTGTAACGGCTGCTAGACGGCAAACATGATGATACTCATGTAAAAATAAAGACTTAATATCGTCTTTATCTACATTTTTGGAAAGAAACAGAAATAACTTATTATGAAACGCAATACCAGATCTCCCCCGGTATTCTCTCTCAATTTTTCGGTTGGTTTGATCAATTGGAAAAATAAAGATTGGTACATCTGGACCTTTCCATTCGAGCTTGAATTTCTTTTCTAGTTTACTGATATAGCTAAATATTTGGCTATTTATCATGTATTCGATCCACTGATCGACATTCGATAAATGTTTGTACATTCCAAATGAATGAAGATAGGAGGCAATTTCTCTTTTACTCATTTTGTGGAAATAAGGAATCAATTTTTCGCAAATTTTTAATTGATCCGGTGTTTTCTTTAACCAATCAATTGTATTAATTAAACTCATGTTCTCATCTCTCCTTCATATGTAGTCTATGATTTGAAGAAGGAACTGTTCTTCATGAGAGACGAAAAATAAAAACCCGACATAAACATGTCGGGTCCCTTAATTAAGCATCAAACTTCTTGAAAATAATTGTTGCATTATGCCCGCCAAATCCTAGAGAGTTACTTAATGCAGCTCTTACTTCTTGCTTACGAGCTTTATTTGGTACATAGTCTAAGTCACATTCTGGATCTGGAGTTTGCAAATTAATCGTTGGCGGTATGATTCCTTCCTTAATAGCTAAAACACTAAAAATAGCTTCTACTCCGCCAGCTGCACCTAATAGATGCCCTGTCATAGATTTAGTAGAACTTATCGCCAATTTATGCGCATGTTCACCGAATACTTCTTTTATTGCTAGAGTTTCGAACTTATCATTATAAGGAGTACTTGTACCATGAGCATTAATATAATCAATATCAGCAACAGTAAGGCCGCTTCGTTCAACAGCTTGCTTCATTGCTCTTGATCCGCCTTCACCATTTGGTGCAGGTGCTGTAATATGATAAGCATCACCTGTTGCACCATATCCAACGATTTCAGCATATATTTTTGCTCCACGAGCTAAAGCATGCTCTAATTCTTCAAGAACAAGAATTCCAGCTCCCTCTCCCATTACAAATCCGTCACGATCCTGGTCAAATGGACGGCTAGCTGTTTTAGGGTCCGGATTTGTTGATAATGCTTTATTTGCTGTAAATCCTGCAAATGACATTTCTGTTAAAGGCGCTTCTGCTCCACCGGTAATCATGACATCCGCTTCTCCTCGTTCAATAACACGATAAGCATCACCAATTGAGTTTGTTCCTGTTGCACAAGCTGTTACCGTACAAGAGTTAAAGCCCTTTGCTCCTAAAGCAATAGATACCTGACCTGTTGCCATATCTGGAATAAGCATTGGTACAAAGAATGGACTTACTCTTCTTGGACCTTTTTCTAGAAGGGTTTTATATTGTTGTTCGAATGTCTCCATTCCCCCAATACCAGAACCGATCCAAACTCCAACACGAGGAGCGATTTCATCAGTAATTTCCAGATTTGCATCTTTCACAGCCATGAAAGATGCTGCAACCGCATATTGTGTGAAGCGGTCCATCTTTCTTGCTTCCTTTTTATCCATAAATTGCTCAACATCAAAGTCTTTAAGCTCTGCAGCTACTTTTGCGGCATACGGCTCTGAATCAATTCTAGTAATTGGCCCAACACCTGATACCCCGTTTATCGCATTTTGCCAAGTTGTTTCAACATCATTTCCAATCGGAGTTAATGCACCCAATCCTGTTACTACCACTCGCTTTTTTTCCATGATGATTCACCTCATTCTGTTAGATTATCTGAATTTATATAATTATTAGTTTGTGTGTCCAGTACAAACGCCTAGCCTCGGAGGGATTAGACAATTTAGAATTGGAAGATAGAGACCACCTTATTTCCCGTCTGATCAAGTCTAAGATTATCGACCCCAACGAAGAGCAATAGCTCCCCAAGTTAGGCCACCGCCAAAACCGACCATAACAATTAAGTCACCATCTTTAATCTTTCCTGCTTCTACTTCTTCTACTAAAGAAATCGGAATCGATGCTGCGGATGTATTTCCGTATTTATGAACTGTTTTAGACATTTTTTCAACTGGCAGCTCTAAACGCTCTCTTGCAGCTTCCATGATTCGAATGTTTGCTTGGTGCGGAATTAAGAAGTCCACATCTTCTTTTGTTAAGCCAGCCTTTTCTAGCACATTCACACTGGATTCTCCCATTTGTCTAACAGCAAACTTAAACACTTCACGTCCATTCATGATGATGTATTCGTCCTGATACAGATGCTTTCCACCTGTACCGTCTGCTCCTAGTTCAAAGGATAAAATTCCTTTTCCTTCACTTACAGGACCAATCACAGCTGCTCCAGCACCGTCTCCAAAAAGAACAGCGGTATTACGATCATCCCAGTCAGTAATTTTTGAAAGCTTCTCAACACCAACTACTAAAACATTTTTGTAAGCGCCAGTCTCAACAAATTGTTTAGCTGTGATCATTCCATACATAAACCCTGCACATGCTGCGCTAATATCCATTGCAGCTGCTTTTTTTGCCCCTAATTTTTCTTGCAGCATACATGAAACAGAAGGGAACGGCTGATCTGGAGTAACCGTTGCGACTAAAATTAAATCCAAGTCCTCAGCAGCAATGCCTGCATCCTTTAGAGCTTTTTCTGAAGCAAAAACAGCCATATGTGATGTATCGATTGAATCATCTGCTATGCGGCGCTCTTCTATTCCAGTTCTCGTTCTAATCCATTCATCAGATGTATCCATGATTTTTTCTAAATCTTTATTTGTGACAACTTTTTCAGGTGTATAACGACCAATACCTATAATTCCAGCGTTCATTTATACAGCTCCTTTTTATATACTTATAATCCACTCAATTTGCCGTCTATTGAATTATTTATGATTCATTGTATTTTTTATATCAATTATTATGACTTGGTACTAATTTTATCTTATTCACTTTTTTTTTTCAATATTAATGTTTTAGTACACATGTCTAGAACTTGCTGCCCTTACATTCATAAACTAGTGATAGATATGTATCGCCTGATATCTTTCTTTAAAGGAGGTGTAAAATATGACGTCTCATGAAAAAGAAAATGAAGAACAGATCGAAATAGAGGCACAAGCAGATGATACGGAAAAAGAAATTGAAACTAATGCTCCTTCATACGACCGTTTTACACAGCTCATGTTCGGAAATAGGGTTCCCCAAAGATATAGAGAACAAAACAATTTGCAAGAAAAACAAGCGGAAGAACAAAGCAATGAGGTGAATTACTTTACATTAATGGAGCAGATTGACGATATTATGGCTTCATTAGAAAATCTTAAACCTGTTTTAAAAGAATTCGGACCTATTGTTGATTATATTAAGAAGAAAATTAAATCATGAACAAAAGTGCAAGTACCATGAACAGCCTAGGGCAAAAAAGATGATTTAGAATAGAAGGCGTTCTTTGCCTTCAATTCTAAATTGCTAGACCCTAGAGACAGTTACAAACGCGACGTCCTGTCGCAGTAACTGCACTTGCACGTCCTGTGCTTCGAAGCTGGATGCCGACCACTTATCTACGGTACAAGAATTTATCAATTCCTAAGCAACAAAAAAGCTACCAAATGGTAGCTTTGGTAGCTTTTTATTGTGCATCTTTCTTCCCTAGCTCATATGCTTCACCCATTACTTTTGTAAATAGTTCAAGCATTGGTTGGATTGTTTCCATTGATAGATCAATTCCAGATCCTTCTAGCTTTTGCTTTGCTTCAGGTAAATATTTCATAGCAATTTGCATAAATTCCATTGTTTTGGGATGTTGTTCCATTTCACTCACTCCTGCTTTTTAATAAGTTATTTTTGTCGCAAACTTTGTTACTTTACAGTTGATTTACGCACAAGGATGCTCGCTCTCCGTAAGCAGGCAGTGAGATCCTTTGTACTCAGCACCTGCGAATCTCAATTGTCCCGCTCTTCCTCAGAAGTCTAGCATATCCGTTCTACTCAACAAAAACAGTTTTTGCAGCTTAATAAGGTCATTATAACTGATTAGGTAAAAGCCCGCTTTCTTTATACTCTTCGATGGAATTCTTAATCTTTGATTGGAATTCTTTATCGACAAGGGGACTGAATTTTCCTAATGAGATCACTCCATCTTTAAAATCATAATAGAGTTCTCCATTTTCTAATTTGCCCTTATTAAAATCCTTTGCGACAACTTCGTATAATGTGTCAACATGTTGAACAGTACTTGTTAACACCGTGCCTTTTCCCAGGTCGGATTGATCGGACACAAAGCCGATCGCATATAACCCTTCTTCTTTTAACTTTTCAATAACAGCTATATTATATCCATCACCTGCTACATAGACAATGTCTACTCCATCTGCAATCATTTCATTAAGTAGAGATAAGGCAATCTCCGTATTATTCCAATCTTGTACATATTGGATATCTACTTCCACGTTTTCATTTTGATAATAAGCACCCTCAAAAAAACCATCAACTTCAGGCTGCCATTCAAAAGCCGCTAAAACCGCAACCTTATTAGTAGTTGTCATTTCTCCAGCTACCATCCCGCCAAAAAAACCCATTGCATTAGAATCAAAATTCAAACTTGTGACATTTTCACCATTGGCTTTCCCATTAAAAAGAACAAAATGAATGTCCGGGTATTCACTACTTATCTCATTAAAATAATTTGCATATTCACTTCCATGTCCAAAAATGAGATTTACACCATTGTTATCAAATTCTTCGATTGCTTCACGTATACTTGTTTCATCATTCATCCCTTCTTTATAATATACGTCAACATCTAATTCCGATTGAATTTTTAACAATCCTTTGTAGCCTTTCGTTCCCCAAACCTTATCATTAATTGTTTCTGGAACAAGTAAACCAACCTTTTCGAGCTTCCCCGAAGTGACAGGTTGTCCACAACCAAAAAGCGAAAGAAGAATAATAAGAACAAAACCTAGCTTTAAGTACATGGGCAACCACTTCCTTGTATGCTTTTTCCTTCGCTTTTATTTTAGCCTTTCCTGATTTATTTGTTCAAGCAATAATCATCAAAGTCCATAAATCTCCCGGTATGCTTTTATACAGGAAAACTGCTCGAATAACCCTTTCTCGATCGTTGTTTGATTCGTAATCGAGTGTCTAATCGACTTATCATTTGCTTTTTCTATCGCATTCATTTTTAACTCAACTGAAAATGATTCAATCTTCTCTTTCTTCAGTTCACTTAGAAACGAATACACTTTTCCATGGTCGGAATTTGTAATTAATTTAGCCAATGTTTCTACAGCATCCTTAATGAATATGATTGGTTCCTCAATGATCAGAGTTCTTTTCTCACCTGTTAAAAAAGAGGCTAAATGCTGATGGATTGGTTCTTCGGGTGGCTGAAACGGCCCAAAAAGTCTTGGAAGCTTAAAAATAGAATAAAGTTTCAATGTTTTAAGATGCTGATGATCATCATCTAGTTGATTTGCCGCGGAAGTTACATAAAAATAATGAGTCTCCGTTTCAGCTGCCTTCTCAACCGATTTCTCAAAGCAACATTGATCTTGAATATGACCAGCTTCTTTACAATAAATCACATGGGTATATTCTTCATTTCTCCACTCATCTTCGAGAGAAAATTCTTGAAATAGAGCATTTCTACCAATAAGCATCATTCTTTCCTCAAGAAGAAGTTCGCTCATTTTCGTTGAAGGTTTTAAAAAGATTGCTCCTACCTCTATTCCCTCTTCAAGAAACTTTTCACAAAGCGCAAACCCAATATGTGACTGTGCCCCAAACACCATCACGCGCATATTTTGATTTCCCTCCTTTTGGACGATATCATACAATATGCAAATAAACCTTAAATTAGTATAAAAAAGCCTAGGTTGCTAATTTCTCCTTACCTGGCAACCTAAGCCTTATCACATTATAGGACCTTTTCATTTTCTTTATAAAACCTTATGATGGATTGATTTATTCGATACGGATTCTCACCTAGATGATAAATTAATTGAACAGGATGACCAGCTTTATTTCGTAGTTCCTCATATTTTTTACTATGATCTTCAGGAGCATAGGATGTGTTATTCATTCTTTGCCATATTCTCACAGGCAAGTAGGAACTTTCATTGTAAAGTGTAGGAAGGTTTAAAGATGGTACGATTTTTTGATCAACACCATATGCTAACGAGATCTCCTTTATTAATCTCTTATAAAAGAATTTATGCTCTTTTTCATTTTCAAGATGGGCTTGGAGGTCAAGGCAAGGATTCATCATGGCGACAGAACGTATCTTTTCAGGTATTTGTTGCATTAATTGTAACCCTGTTAACCCACCCATTCCATCGACTAAAAGGTGGATACGCTGATTTAAAATTTCTTTTTTCATAACTAAGTGATAAAGCTGTTTTGCCATTGTGACTGAATAAGGACTCCCCCAATGGTTTCCATAAAGATTAGAATGAAAGAGTGTATATCCCTGCTTCATTAAATCTGATATAAGCTGATTTCTTCCATAATGTTGATGCCAAAAGCTGGAGTTTTCATCAACAAAGTCAGATCGATCACCAATGATTAATATTCCAAACCCATTCGGTTTAAATGGTAAATGAATTACATTCCATTCTGTCTCAATCTGAAAAAAGCGTTCCGTAATCGTCATCACTTGCCCACCACCTTTCTCTACTGTGTCATTTTATTTCTATATAATGTATGTCTAACTTTTTAAAAAGAATGGGACTGTATCACGTTTCTTGTAAATATAGACACATCTAAGTGAAAGATTTCTTTCTTTTTCCCAATATTTAACTTAAATAATCACCTTAAAATTCCTTTAGTTTTATTATTTCATGCTGGATATGGAGAGTTTATGAACAATTTAAAAAGGTTCTTTTAATCCTGAAATATTTTGTGATAATATATAATAAGAATTCGTCTGGAAATTGAGGTGAATGGTTTGCGTTTCTTTTGGACATTTTTTTGGGGATTTTTATTAATTCATATGGCGTCATATGTTATTAATAATATGACAGGTGGTCATTACGACTTTATGGCTTCTACCGTTTTATCTGTGATTGCAATCGTTGTCATTTTTCTTATTGCTGAGGCTATTCCTAATGAGCCTGCTGCAAAGCACGATCATCATTAGAAAAGCGTAAACGTCTGCTAGGGCAAATAAGACGATTGGAATAGAAGGTGTTCTTTGCCTTCTATTCTAAATTGGCTAGATCCTAGAGTCAGTCAGCGCTGGAGCTAAGACTTTTTAAAAACAGGATCATTTTTCCCATACATTCTCAATAAATTTGATGATAGTATTAAAATGATTCGACTAAAAAACAAAAAAACCTACTTTTAACAGTAGGTTTTTTTGTTTCATCATCTATTATGGCTTACGCTTATATGTCCATTGACGGTTATGATTTGCTGTTTCTGGGAAACGGTCTCCTGCTTTTAATTTAATTTGACCTGGATTTTTAACATTATCCCCAGTTTCACCTATTTCTACATAAATTCCATTATTCGGTGCTTTTTGTCCTACACGAAAACGATGTTGTTGTCCCATTGTTAACCTCCTCTCATTACATTACTATTAGTATCTCCAGACGGACTATTTTCATGACTGTTTTTAAGGTCTTTACAGGATACCAATCGTATAGTTAAATGGAAAAGGGTTGTAAAAATACATACGGAGGATGAAATATTGGATATTTATTTAATTGTAAAATATATGATTTTAGGGCTTTTTCAAGGATTTACAGAACCAATTCCAATCTCTTCAAGTGGCCATTTAGTATTTGCTCAGCATTTTCTTGGGTTAGAAATTGAGGGGCTATCCTTTGAGTTGCTTGTTAATGCTGCATCACTAATTGCCGTATTAATCATTTATCGAAAAGATTTGGTTCGATTAACTGTTAACGGAGTTCGCTATATTTCTACAAAAGATAAACAATCAAAGAGCGATTTTCGATTTATTATTTATCTCATTATTGCTACAATTCCGGCAGGTGTCATTGGTGTACTGTTCGACGATATCATTTCAGAGCACCTTAAACATATCCGAGTAACGGCCATCACCCTCATTATTACCGGTCTCGCATTATGGATGATTCGTAACCTGCGCGGTCGTAAAAATGATGGGGATTTAACAATAAAAGATGCACTCATCGTTGGGTTTGCCCAAGCAGTAGCGTTAATCCCTGGAATTAGCCGTTCTGGTGCAACAATTGTTGCTGCGATGGCACTAGGAATGAAGCAAGAAACAGCTTTAAGATTCTCGTTTCTTTTATTTATTCCAGTAAGCTTTGGCGGGATGATTTTAAGCATCACTGACTTAATGAGTGATCCTAACATGGACACACTGCTCATTCCATATATTATTGCTTTTATTGCCTCACTCATTACCTCGTATTTTTCTTTAAAATGGTTTATGAATATTATGGCAAAAGGAAATTTAAAATATTTCTCTTTTTACTGTTTTATCGTTGGGATCTTAGTGTTTCTTTTTGCTTAAAACGGAACGCGGGGACAGGTTCCTCGTCCCAATGGGACAGGGAACCTGTCCCCGCGTCTCTTTATGAAAGTAATTTTTTTAGTAATGCCTTTTGAACATGAAGTCTGTTTTCTGCTTGTTCAAAAACAGCTGAGTGTTCACCGTCAATAATCGATGCTGTTACTTCCTCTTCACGATGAGCAGGTAAGCAGTGTAAGAAATGATAATCATCTTTAGCATGTTGTACAAGTTGGTCATTCACTTGAAAATCTTTAAATGCAACCAAACGCTCTTGCTGTTCACTTTCTTGCCCCATGCTTGCCCAAACATCTGTATAGATGATATCAGCATCTTTAACTGCCTCAATTGGATCATAAGTAATTGTTATCATTGCACCTGTTTCTTCTGCAAGCTTTTGAGCTTTTGCTACAACCTCCGCATTCGGTTCATAGCCCTTTGGACATCCTAATGAGAAGTCCATTCCTACTTTTGCTGCTGCAATCATTAATGAATGTGCAACATTATTTCCATCTCCTAAGTATGCCGTTTTCACACCTTCAAACGTTCCTTTTAGACGATAAATGGTCTTTAAGTCTGCAAGTGCCTGACATGGATGGAAGAGATCAGTTAATCCATTGATAACAGGGATGCTTGCATGTTTAGCTAATTCTTCAATTTTATCATGACCAAATGTACGAATCATAATAGCATCAACATAACCAGACAATACTTTAGCTGTATCTGATACAGGTTCACCTCTACCTAATTGTAGATCTTGACTACTTAAAAATAGGGCATGACCTCCTAATTGAAGCATTCCTGTTTCAAAAGATACACGTGTTCTTGTAGACGATTTTTCAAAAATCATCGCAAGTGTTTTTCCTTGTAGTACAGGTTGAAGTGGATTTTCTTCTAAATCAAAAGCTTCTTTTATTATTGCAAGAATTTCCTCCTTGCTATAATCAAGAAGGGTTAAAAAATCACGTTTTTTAACAGCCGTTTTATTTTTCACATTAATACTCATCCCAATCACTACCTTCCCTAGCTCATCAATCTTATTGGTTCTTCACCAATGATTTCGTATATTCCTGAATTGAGGATACCTTATCATCAGCTGATGAAACAGCCTCTAAACAAGCGTAAAATGTTGCAAGATTTGTAAATAATAGCATGCCTTTTTCAATCGCCTGTTGACGTGCTAATTTCGCTTCATTGCTGTCAATTAATGAAACGAAAATACCTTTTTCACCCTCAACCCATGCTTCAAAATGATCTGTTACAACGTCAAGTCCTGCTTCTTTAGTTGTTTTTTCTGCTTTTTCATTTTTCACATCGAAAAAGACACTACATACATTTTCTAGATCCTTCTTGAAAATTTTTCGGTAAACAGTCTCTAAACTATTGCCAACACACATCCCTTCACCAGTAGCCTTCATTTCAGGCCCTAGTGTAATATCGACATCATGTAAAGCATGGCTAGAGAACACTGGGTATTTCACAGCAACCATATTATTAGGCTCAGAAGGTGTGATGTCTAGTTCCGTAATTTTTTTACCACACAATAAGTGAGTAGCATGCTTAATAATAGAGATTCCTGTTACTTTACTAATGATTGGCGCTGTTCTACTTGCCCGCGGATTTACTTCAAGAATATAAATGGTGCCGCCATTCACTAAAAATTGAATATTCATGATCCCACGGTAATTTAGTCTTTTCACTAATGAGCGTGCATACTTTGCAATTACCTGTTTATTTTCATCTGTCAGGTGCTGAGAAGGAAGAATGGCTAAGCTATCTCCTGAATGAACACCGGCAGGCTCAACATGCTCAATATAAGTTGGAATAAATGCATCGTGGCCGTCTGAGATAAGATCAATTTCTCCCTCAAGCCCTTGAACGAACTGATCAATCAGAACCGGATAGATCATATTTGTATTTTCTGCAAGCAACTTCTCTAATGTTTCTTCATTATGAACAACGACCATGCCTTTTCCACCGATTACGTATGATGGTCTTAGCAGCATTGGGAAACCTATTTCTTTTGCCCCTTTTAATGCTTCCTCTGCATTGTTCGCTGTTAATCCAGCTGCATGAGGGATCGATAATTCATCTAATAAGTGATAGAACTTGTCACGATCCTCTAGCCAATCCAGTGTCTCAGTATCTGTTCCTAGCAGTTTTACACCAGCAGATTCTAATTGTTCAGCTAGATTAATGGCTGTCTGTCCACCATATTGGACAATGACAGAATCAATTCCCTCGGAATCAACGATATTTAATACATGTTCAAGTGTGATTGGCTCAAAGTACAGTCTGTCTGCTGTTTCAAAGTCAGTACTAACTGTTTCCGGGTTATTATTAATCATAATGGCTTCATAGCCTAATTGCTTTAGTGCCTTAATTCCATGGACAGCACTATAGTCGAATTCAATTCCTTGACCGATACGAATTGGTCCTGACCCAATAATTAGGATTTTCTTGTTGTCCGATAATTCCGGCTGCTCATTTTCTCCAAAGTATGTTGAGTAAAAATAGTTTGTACGAGCTTCAAATTCAGCTGCACATGTATCAACATATTTATAGGAAGCTTTTACGCCTGCATTAAGTCTTGCTTTTCTCACTTCTGCTTCAGGTGCATGTAGTAAGAATGCAATTGTTTTATCTGAAAATCCTTTTTCCTTTACCTTCACAATAAATTCATCATCAAGTGTTGAGAGGTTTTTTTCTTGAATTTGCTTTTCTAAATCAATGATATGTTGGAAGATCGAAAGGAAATAAATATCCATTTCTGTTTGATGATGGATTTCCTGAATCGAAACCCCTTTTCTTAGCAGCTCCATCACAGCAAAGAAGCGACGATCATCTGTTTTATTCATTAACGTCTTTAACTCATCAAGAGATAAAGCTTTTAGTTCTGGTAAATGTGTGCCGATATTGTCTAGCTCTAATGAGTCACAAGCCTTTTGAATAGCCGCTTCAAGATTTCGTTCGATCGCCATAACTTCGCCTGTTGCCTTCATTTTTGTTCCAAGCTTACGATCTGCTTTATTAAACTTGTCAAAAGGCCATCTTGGGAATTTGACGACAACATAATCAAGAGCTGGCTCAAAGCTGGCATACGTACTCATCGTTAACGGATTTTTTAGTTCCTCTAATGTATATCCTACTGCAAGCTTTGCAGCAATTTTAGCAATTGGATAACCAGTAGCCTTTGATGCTAAAGCAGATGATCTGCTGACCCGTGGATTTACTTCAATTACGTAGTATTGCTTGCTTTTTGGATCTAAAGCTAACTGAATGTTACATCCACCGATCACACCAAGAGCTGAAACGATCTTAACTGCTGCGCTTCTTAGCATATGGTAATCCTGGTCTGTTAACGTTTGTGATGGCGCAACAACGATTGAGTCTCCTGTATGAACCCCAACCGGGTCAATGTTTTCCATATTACATACAGAAATACAAGTCCCTTTATGATCTCGAATCATTTCATATTCTACTTCTTTAAATCCTGCAATGCTTTTTTCAATCAAACATTGGGTAATCGGACTTGCTTGCAGCCCACTTCTTACAAGCTTTTTAAACTCTTCAAGATTTGAGGCAATTCCTCCGCCTTTCCCTCCCAGTGTATAGGCAGGTCGTATAATGATTGGAAAACCTATTTTCTTAGAAAATTCAAGTGCTTCCTCTAATGTGGTGACAATTGAACTCTCTGGAATTGGTTCATTTAAATCATACATCAATTGGCGGAATTCGTTACGGTCTTCTCCTTTACGGATCGATTCGATTGAAGTTCCAAGCAATTGAACACCATATTTTTCTAAAACACCTGCTTCATGAAGCTCCATTGCCAGGTTAAGCCCTGTTTGGCCACCCAAAGATGCGAGTAAGCCATCTGGTTTTTCTTTGTCGATAATCTTTGTTAAACTTTCAACTGTCAAAGGTTCAAAATACAAAACATCTGAAAACTCCTCATCCGTCATGATGGTTGCCGGATTGTTATTAACAAGAACAACTTGATAACCTTCTTCTTTTAAGGCAAGGCAGCCTTGTGTTCCTGCATAATCAAATTCTGCAGCCTGCCCAATCACGATTGGACCGGAACCGATGACAACGATTTTCTTGATAGATTGATTTTTAGGCATAAAGTATATCTCCTTTTGCAACTGCGACTAACTCTAAAAATTCATCGAAGATCCATTCACTATCAGAAGGTCCTGGATGTGCCTCAGGATGAAATTGTGCTGTTAAAATTGGTAAACTCACGTGGGATAACCCTTCAATAGAATCATCATTTATATGATAAAAACGCATAGACAAGTCTGTGTTGTTTAAACTCTCTTTTATAACAACATAGCTATGGTTTTGAGAAGTCATGAATACTTTGTTTGTTTTTGTATCAAAAACAGGCTGGTTTGCTCCTCTATGTCCAAATAGCAATTTTGTCGTTTTGGCACCGAAAGAAAGAGCAATCAATTGATGTCCTAAACAAATCCCTAATGTTGGGTAAGCAGATACAATCTCTTTAATTTGAGTAAAGTAGCTTGATAATTGTTCAGGATCTCCAGGTCCATTTGATAATAAGACACCGTCAGGATTTAACTTAGCTACTTGGTCCATCATTTTAAAAGGGACGGTTGTTACTTTGCAGCCTCTATTTAATAAAGATGTAAGAATTGATTTCTTATATCCAAAGTCTACTAAAGCAATATGCTTCTCCCCATTTCCATAGGTTTCAAGCTTATCTGACACCACTTCAAATACTCCGTCCTCGAAAATGGCACATGGCTTGTGATCTAAAGTTGATTTTTCTGTGATCGTAGCAGCCATAGATCCATGTTTTCGGATTTTTTTCACGACTGCACGTGTATCGATGTGATGAATAATTGGAATGTTCCATTTTTGTAAATATTCTTTAAAGCTGTACTGTGCCTCATAATGAGAGTATTGTGATGTACACTCATATATCACAACCGCTTTAACCTGCGGCTTTTTACTTTCATCATCACTTATATTTACACCGTAATTCCCAATTAATGGGTACGTAAATACAACAATTTGGTTTTTATAAGAAGGATCAGTTAACACTTCCTGATATCCTGTCATTCCTGTAAAGAATACGATCTCTCCGTTTATATTCTCAGAAGACCCGTGCTCTAATTCTCCTGTATAGACTGAACCATCCTCTAAATGGAGATATCCTTTCATCTGCTTACACCTCGTTTGTCTTTAATTCTTCTTTATTCATCAATGGATAATTATTAAATAACAAGTATTTTTATTCAATCATTTGTAAAAAAAATGCTCAAATTAATGAGCTCCTACTGAATAGTCCACCGCTTGAAAAACTTCTTCAATCGTTTTAACAGCTGTATCAATCTCTTCATAAGACACTGTTAATGGCGGGAGTAAACGGATGACATTAGGACCAGCTGGCAGAACAAGCAGCTTGTGATTCCTTAGTTGATCAATTAATTGAGAGACTTGTTCTTTACATTCAATCCCAATTAACAATCCCTTTCCGCGAACTTCATTTACTAGTGGATGCTTTCCTACTAAACTATTCAGCTTCCCTATTAAATAGTTACTTTTTTCTTCAACTTCTTTTAAAAATTCTTCCTCTAAAATTGTCTCTAATGTAACTTTTGCTGCAGCCATTGCAATTGGATTACCTCCAAAGGTAGACCCATGGCTTCCAGCTTGAAATGTTTTAATGAGAGATTTTTGACCAATCATCGCTCCAACTGGTAACCCGCTGCCAAGACCTTTAGCAGACGTAATAATGTCAGGCTTAACTTTATAATGTTGATAACCAAATGGTTTTCCGGTTCTCCCGATTCCTGTTTGAACTTCATCTATAATAAGTAATGCACCGATCTTCTTACATGTTTCTGTTATTTTTTGAATAAATTCCTTCTCAGCCGGAATGACGCCGCCTTCACCTTGAACAACTTCAAGCATAATTGCTGCTACATCATTTCCTAGCTCATCTAATGCTTCAACATTATTATATGGCAGGTATTGAAACTTCTCGAGTAAAGGTCCAAAGCCTTGTTGAATTTTTTCCTGCCCAGTTGCTGACATTGTTGCAAAAGTTCTGCCATGGAATGATTGTAAAAACGTAACAATCTTTGTTTTACCAGTATGCTTCCTCGCCAGCTTAATGGCTGCTTCATTCGCTTCAGCTCCACTATTACAGAAAAATACTGCATCTCCGTCACTTGTTTCTACGAGAAGCTTTGCCACTTCTTCTTGAATTGGCTGATGAAATAAATTGGACATATGCCAAAATTTTGTTAGTTGTTCCTGAACAGCATTTGTCACTTCCTCATTTGCATGACCAAGGTTACAAACCGCAATTCCAGAAATAAAGTCTAAATACTTTATATCATTTACATCGGTAACCCAAGAACCCTTTGCTTCTTTAATTGTTACGTCCCAGCGGGCATATGTTGGAAATAAATAACTCATGATGACAGGACCTCCTTTTCACTCACAATTTTGGTTCCCTTAAAAGCATCATTTTCAATAAATGCTTGTTGTCCACTTACAATCATAACTTCCTGGCAAATATCTGAAAGAGTTGCTAAAGCTGATTCAACCTTTGGTATCATTCCGCCTGTAATGACTTCACTTTTGATCAGTTCGTTGATTTGAATCGGTGTTACGGTCTCAATGACTTGCTTTTCTTGATCTAAAATACCTGGTACATCTGTTACAAATAGAAATTTTTCTGCTCCTACAGCATTCGCGATAGCTGCAGCTGCTAAATCGGCATTCACGTTAAGGGTTTGGTGTGTGACAGTGCTCGCAAGTGGCGCTACAACTGGGATATAGCCATTATCCATTAACAAATCTACAGCAGCAGTGTTAACAGATGTTACTTTTCCAACCATCCCCAGGTGTTCCTGGTCCAAGAAGTCCGCTTGCAAAAGATGATCATCAGTTCCGGACAATCCAATAGATTTTAATCCCTTTTGCTTTAATAGGTTTGTTAGTTGCTTGTTTATTTTCCCTGCTAACACCATTTCCGCAACCTCAAGTACCTCTTCCGTTGTTTTACGTTGACCATTGTAGAATTCTGTTTCAATTTTTAAAGCCTTTAGCATATTTGTGATATCCGGTCCGCCACCGTGGACGATCATCACTTTCCAATTTGAAGAAATCAATGCTTTCAAACTATGAAAAAATGACTCTGACAATTGATGAACAGTACTTCCGCCACATTTCAATACAACTGTTTTCGACATAACAATCTCCCTTACGTTCTATAGCTTGCGTTGATTTTCACGTAATCATATGTTAAATCACAGCCCCAGGCTTTTCCTGTTTCATCTCCAACACCGAGGTTAACTGTAATTTTCACCTGTTCCTGCTTTAAGTAAGTTGAGGCCGCTTCCTCTGAGAATGATTGTGGACGATTATCGGTAAATAAACAAATATCCTCTAAGTAAATATCAATTTTCTCAGGCTCCACCTGTGCTTCACTATATCCTACTGCACAAATAATTCTTCCCCAGTTTGCATCAGCTCCGTAAACAGCTGTTTTAACCAGGCTTGATCCCACAATCTTCTTCGCAACAATATTCGCTTCTTGTTTTGTTTTCGCTCCCGTTACTTCTACTTCGATTAGTTTTGTTGCTCCTTCACCATCTTTAGCAATTTGCTTTGCTAACTCTTCGCTAACTAGTTGAAATGCTGCTTTAAAATCATTCCATCCAGGATGATTTTCATTTAACAGCTCATTTTCAGCCTGGCCATTTGCCATTACTAAAACCATATCATTTGTTGAGGTATCACCATCAACTGTAATTTGATTATACGTTTTATCTGTTGTTTTACTTAAAAGTGCTTGAAGTGATGCAGAATCAATTTTTGCATCTGTTGTAACAAAAGAAAGCATCGTTGCCATGTTTGGATGAATCATCCCGGAACCTTTCGCCGCCCCGCCAATGGTAACAGTTTTCCCATCAATTTCAACTTGATAGCACGATGTTTTCATGACCAAATCTGTCGTTAAAATTGCCGTTTGAAAGGCTTCAGCCGCTTCATGTGTTGCTTTAGGTTTTAGCTGCTCAATTCCAGCCCGGATTTTATCCATTTTCAAAAATTCCCCGATCACACCTGTTGAAGCAACCGCCACATATTGAGGTTTTATATTAAACAAACCTGCAGTTCTTTCTCTCATCTCATATGCATCTTTTAAACCTTGTTCTCCTGTACACGCATTAGCATTCGCACTATTAACAACAATCGCTTGAAGCAATCCTTCTTGGGCAATGCTTTCTTGCGTTACTTTTAGTGGAGCTGCTTGGAAATGACTTTGAGTATAAACCGCTGCACAATTTGCTGGTACCTCACTATAAATGACACCTAAGTCATTTCTTGAATACCTTAGTCCAGCATGAACACCGTCAGCGGAAAATCCCTTTGGTGTCACAACAGATCCATTTTCAATTTTCGTAATGGCAGATGTTTCTTTTGCTTGTAGCACTTCTTTTTCCTCCCTGGTTGTCATGATCAAAACTCTTTTACAATGACGTTGGCTTAGTCAATCTGTCCTCTAGCCTGACCATTCCATTTCATCTGCAAAGTAGTCTTTATGGATAAATAGGTGCAAAATACAAGCCGGTTGTTTCCTCATATCCGTTCATTAGGTTGAAATTTTGGACCGCTTGACCTGCTGCACCTTTCATTAAATTATCAATCACTGAAACAATTGTGATTCTGCCTGTTCGTTCATCAAGTTTTAAACCGATATCACAAAAATTGGAACCGTACACTTCCTTCGTTGAAGGAAATACATTTTGCTCTCGGATACGAACAAAAGGCGATTCAGCATAAAAGCTTTTATATAAATCTAGTAATTTTTCTGTTGTATATGATTTTTCTACACTTGCATAAATTGTTGCCATTATTCCACGTGTCATTGGAATTAAATGAGTTGAGAATGAAATAGCACCAACAGCTTCATTTAAAGAGTGAAGTGCTTGCTCAACTTCCGGAACATGCTGATGTTCATGAACCTTATATATTTTCATATTTTCATTTACTTCAGAAAAATGTGTAGTTTGTGATGCATTGCGCCCTGCACCGGATACTCCAGTTTTAGCATCTACAATAATCGATTGCACATCGACGACTTTGTTTTGGACAACAGGAGCCAGACCTAAAATTGTAGCTGTTGGAAAGCAGCCTGGATTTGCAAGAATATTTGCGTTCACAATTTCTTCTTTATTAAGTTCAGACAGCCCGTATACAGCATTTTCTAAAACATCATCAGATACACAAGGTCGTTTATACCAGTGCTCATAAGCTAATCTATCTTTTAATCGCAAGTCACCTGAAAGATCAATAATCCTAACATTTGATCCGAGAAATTGAGGTGTTAAGTTCCTCGAAACTCCTGGCGGTGTTGCAAGAAACAAAAACTGGATTTCATTTTTTATTTCATCAATATTGATATCTCTTAATAGATGATCGCTTAATTGATGGAGATGCGGGAACGAGTTGCTATATGGAACATCCATTTCTGAAGATGAATAAAGGATACATTCTTCTACATGTGGATGATTGGATAATATACGATATAATTCGACTCCACCATATCCTGTGGCTCCGATAATTCCGACTTTCACCAAATCACCTTCTCTTAAATTACTAAATTATTTCTCAATTATAAATATGTATAAAAATAAAATCAAGTGTATAAATACTATTTTTGCAAATTTTTCAAAAAAATCTTGATAACGAAAGAGAAATCAGGCAACAACAGGGATGACCATGACATTATATATATACATTTAATTGCATAAAAAATTTGAAAATTGAATAGTGATAACAAAATGCTGGATTTTAGTATCTAAGGACAATAAAAAAGAGTAACTCCTTATACATTGATACTTCCCTATAACCTCCAGGTTGATTTGTATCATTTGTATATGAGTTACTCTTACTTGTTTTTATTGAATACCTAATGCGATTTTTGCAATTCTTGACATTCTATCTTTTGACCACGGCGGACTCCACACGATATTTACTTCTGAACTTTTCACTTCTGGTATATCTTGAAGAGCTACTTTGATTTGTTCAACAATCGTCGCTGCAAGAGGACATCCCATTGAAGTAAGGGTCATCGTTACAATTGTATGTCCCTCTTCATCCATTTCCACATCGTAAACTAAACCAAGATTGACAATGTCTACACCAAGTTCCGGGTCGACAACCGTTTCTAATGCGCCATAAATATTATCTTTTAATAATTCATCCATTTCTTAAACACTCCTTTCCTTATTTAAGTTATTTCGTACTTTGAGTATAGTAAATGTATCCTGTCAAAGAAAGTATTCTGCTTTTCTTATCCATTATAGATACTTTTCAAACCACTCAACTAATGCTAAAACACCTTCTCTTGATACTTTATGATCTGCTAATTGATCTACAATAAACCGAAGTTTTTCTGGCTCATTTTCATACATTGGGACAATATCCTTATAAAATTGATACGTTGGAGCAAACGGGACAACTTGGTCGCGCTCACCATGCCAAAAAAGCAATGGTCGATGATGAAGCTTTTCTTTTTGAAGACTTAAATCATAGGACGCTAGTAATGAGAGCTGCTCCTCAATCTCTTCAGGAGAAAGTGGTATTTCCACACCACTTTGCTTTAATGCATCAAGCTGCCTGTTCAATAATTCTGTATAACAAGGACTTCCCATTAAGCTAACAGCTGCTTTTATCCAATCGTATTGGGTAAGTGAACCTAGAGTCGTTATCCCACCCATTGACGTCCCGGCAAGGCCAATTCGCTTTGAATCAATCCATTGTTTTTGCTCAAAGTACTCCTTAATTTTATTTACTTCGCTTATTTCATTTAAAACGATTTTCCAAAATCGAAATGATAATTCTTTCTTAGTATGTTGCTCACTTCTTTCACCATGATACAACGCCTCTGGTAATGCAACCCTAAAGCCTTTTTCAGCTAAATAATAGGCAAAATGAAGATTATTTTCCTTGGCACTCGTAAAACCGTGAATAAACATGACGAAAGGTGTTTTTATATCTCTTAACGACTCTTTCACAACATGTAATGTCGGAATTCCCTCTATATGTAATTTTTCTACAATAATCAAACAAAAGCGCCTCCCTAGTTATTTTCCCACTAAATTAGTGTAACATGTAGACATAAAACTTGGAAAAAAGATACACTAATAAAGAAAAGCGGAAGCGACCGGTTAGCGACGTATGAACTGGAGCACTCCGTATGAGATAAAGCGAGACTACCATTAGAGACGCTCTTTCCTCTAATGGATAGCGAGACTTATCCGACTTTTTAGGTCGGGAAAAGGAAACACGAAGAGCGCAAGCGTCGATGTTGACTTATCGTAAGGAGGAGTGTGAAGTTCACTAGGCGCTGGTCGCTGGAGCTAGACACCACACTTGGTTAGAACAGTTTTGCTTCTTACTCCATAGAAAAGCGGAAGCGACCGGTTAGCGACGTATGAACTAAAGCAACAAAATTTTTTGTAAAAAGGAGACGTTATGGATACAAAACCTTATTTAATCGCTTTAGATTTAGATGGGACACTTTTAAAAGATGATAAGACCATTTCAGCTTATAACAAAGACATTATTAAAAAAGCTAAGGAAGCTGGTCATATTGTTTGTATCGCAACAGGAAGACCATTCCGTTCAAGCTCCATTTACTATGAAGAATTAGAATTAACTACACCAATCGTTAACTTTAATGGTGCATATGTTCATCATCCTAAAGACCAAGATTGGGGAACTTATCATACTACACTTGATTTAGAAGTAGTGAAAGAAATTATTAATGTCGCCGAAGAGCATAATCTACATAATGTATTAGCTGAGATTGTTGATGATGTGTACTTCCATTATCATGATGAAAAGCTAATTGATGTTTTTAGCATGGGACATCCAGATATAAAGATTGGAGATTTACGTAAAAACCTAGGTGAAGACGTAACAAGTATCCTCATTCATGCAGCTGAAGAAGATGTTGAAAAAATAAGAACTTATTTATCAGATGTTCATGCTGAAGTCGTCGACCATAGAAGATGGGCTGCACCTTGGCATGTGATTGAGATTATTCGAGCAGGTATGAATAAAGCGATTGGATTACAAAAAATTGCTTCCTACTATAATATCCCCCAAGATCGTATTATCGCCTTTGGTGATGAAGATAATGATCTAGAAATGCTCCAATACGCAGGGCATGGAGTTGCAATGGGAAATGCAATTGATGAGCTAAAAAAAGTAGCAAATAAAAAAACAAAAACAAATGAAGAAGATGGTATCGCTCATTACTTAAAAGAAGTTTTATCCCTTTAAAGTGACCAAAATCTCAAACAAAATAGATACATATTGCCATTTATATTATTTGTTGTATCGCACAAAATAATCTTGACGTAAGCAAAATAGCGTCAACATCCTAAAGGGGGGCTTTTTCAATGGGTAAACGTAACAAATCAAAACGTTTTGTACAACAAGGCAAAGATACAGTTACTAAGCACGATGAGAGGTTCCCTTACCATTCAACACTATCTGAATCAGAACAAAAGATGAGTAAAACTGACGACAGCATGCTTGGAGGTTTTTAAATGAGCAACCAATTATTCCAACAAGCACGTGAAGCTGTCGCCTATGCAAATTCAGTTGCTTCAGGCTCAGTGCAGGGTGATAAAAATAATGCAGTTATGAAAGCAAAAAACGCCCTATCATCAGCATTTACAAATAGTACAGATGCTGAGAGAGCGCAATTAAGAGAGTTTCAACAAATGATTGACTCTATATAAGCTTCAGTTTATATGGACTGACCTTCATTCTAATTGTCTGAAGGGACAGTCCATTCCTTTTCTATTGTGAGATTTTCGGACTTATGAGATAAAATAGAAACCTTTGCCTTATATTGTCCGGGAGGCAAGTTTTCATGCTGCCATGTTTCTTCCCACTCCATACTTTCCCCAGCCTTGATTAAGGCCGATTCGAGTGCTTGTGAAAACATCTTTCCCTTTGAATAGGTATACACTTCCTCATCTTTATCATTCGTTACGATAATTTCATATTTTTGACCGCTATGGAATTCCAGCTTCTTCAACTGATCTGATTGATTTGTTAAGGAAATGACAAATTGGGTTTCTTTTGTTAATGGCATAACATAAAAATCTAACTTCAACTCATTACTCATGACTTCTTGCACCTCCACCTCTTGATCTATCTCTTCTGCATTGCCTTTGTTTTCAACAGAACAACCAGAAAGAACCGACAATATCAACATAAAAAACATGAATGAATATCTCATTTCATACCTATTCCTTTCTAAAGAAGCCAAAAATCCCTGTTGTTTGAACAATATTAGTAAATGCATTCGGATCTTCTTCCTTAATAATTTTTTCAAGGTCATATAGTTCATATCTTGTAATAACAATAATAAGCATATCTTTTGGTTCATTCGTAAATGCACCCTTTGCAGGGATCATCGTTATCCCTCTAACCAAACGAGAATGAATGGCTTTTTTTAATGAATCAGCCTTTTTTGTAACGATCATAGCCGTTAATTTCGCATGTCTTGTATGAATGGCATCAATGACCCTTGTTGACACATAAAGAGCTACAAGTGTATACAACGCTTTTTCCCATCCATATAATAAACCAGCTGTAAGAATGATGATCGAATTAAATAAAAAGAAATATGTCCCAACCGGCTTATCTTTCATTCTGGAAAGGATCATGGCAATAATATCCAAACCACCTGTTGAGGCTCCATATTTCAAGGTAATACCAACCCCAACAGCAACAATTACACCGCCAAACACAGCATTTAATAAAATATCCTCTGAAAATGAATGCAAAGGAACAATTCCTAAAAAAAACGTTGTTGCTGCAACACTTAAGAAGCTATATAGAGTAAAGGACTTACCTACTTTTAACCATCCTAAAATGGCAACGGGTATATTCAAGAGTAATAATAACACACCAGTAGAAATAAAAAATGGTGAATACTCCTCTAGTATACTGGAAAGAAGCTGCGCTATTCCTGTAAAACCACTTGCATATACATTTGCAGGAATTAAAAACATATTCAATCCAACAGCATTTAAAAAAGCACCAATGATGACAACGATGATCTTCATCGTTTCATTTTTAAGCATCTATTTTCCTCCTATTTGTATGTGTCTCTAATTACTGATCTAAAAAACAGAAAGAACATAATTATCTACTTGCTCTAGTTTTTCCCAACTTTGCAGCATTTGAATACAAAGATTGTTTTTTACCCCTGGAATGATAAAGCGAGACTTTCATCAGTGGGTTTTATCTTTATACCCCACTGATGGTGTGCTGAGACTTATCACGCTCAAAACGCCACATCCTGTCCTTCGTCGAATCTTGACGGGCAGTTATCCCCCACCTATCTTCTTTGTTTTTCTAGAATCTTGAGATAGGGTTTTACTGCCCGTTAAGAATGGGATAAACTAAACATAAATAGCCTGTTTTACACATAACGGCAATTGACCCATATTTTGAGTTTAATGAGGTGTTAAAATGAATGTTCACATTTTAGCTGACAGTGCTTCAGATTTACCAATTGAGTTTTTCGAAGATCATTCTGTGACATTTCTCCCTTTAAGTGTTGATATCGAAGGGAAACAGCTAGAGGATCAAAAGGAAATTAAGCCAAAAGAAATCTATGATTCCATGCGAGCTGGAACAGTAGTGAAGACCTCACAAATTTCACCTTCTTTATTTAAAGATGTATTTACAGACCTTGCTAAAAAAGGGACTCCTAGCTTATATGTTTGTTTTTCTTCAGAGCTTTCTGGAACGTTTCAAACGGCCATGATGATTCGAAATGAAGTTTTAGAGGAATTTCCGGATTTTGAATTATCTATTATCGATTCAAAATGTGCCTCATTAGGTTGCGGTTTAGCAGTCAAATACGCAGTTGACCTCGCTGGCAGCGGAAAACCACTTTCTGAAATAGAATCAGCTGTAAGAAATTATTGCCAAAAGGTTGAGCATATTTTTACTGTTGATAACTTAGACTACTTAGCCCGTGGCGGGAGAATAAGCAAAACATCTGCATTTGTCGGTGGTTTATTAAATATCAAGCCTCTCCTCCATGTTGAAGATGGAAAACTTGTTCCGCTGGAAAAGATCAGAGGTCGTAAAAAAGTATACAGAAGAATCATTGAAATCATGAAGGAACGCGGTGTGAACCTCGAAAATCAAACAATCGCCATTAGCCATGGTGATGATGTGGAAGCAGCAAATGAAATAAAGGCAATGATTCAAGAGGCATTTTCACCAAAAGAGGTTTATGTGAATCTTGTTGGTGCAGTAATTGGCGCCCATTCCGGACCCGGAACACTCGCGATTTTCTTTTTAAATGATGAGGTATAACACATAGGAGTATTTTTGTTTGGGAATGATAAGCTTACATTCGTTTGAAAGGAGCTTCATCATGCCACATACTAGTGATAATGATAAAAAGGCAAAAGACAACAATGCTAAGCGCCATGAGAAAAATATGATGCGTGAAAAAAATCGCCAAAAGGGCGAAAGACAATATTCTAAAAAAACTGATCATATCTAATAGTGCAAGGCGCTAAGCATTCGCCTGGAGCTAGACACCGAAACTAAGTACAAAACTTATAAATGCTGTGCTAGCGCCTTTGGATGCCGAAGCGCTTACCACAGTTCTTACAATTTATAGTTTTCCAAACAGGTAAAAAAGGGTGATTCTTAGAACCGCCCTTTTTGTCTTATTTTAATTTAAAATAATTCATCGTTGACTGCAGGTCATCTGTAAGCTTTCTTAAAGTTTCAACCTTATCGACGATTTTTTCAAAAGCAGAAAGCTGCTCTGTCGTAGAGGCGGAAATTTCTTCATTTCCTGCTGCTGTTTCTTCCACCACCGCACTAATACTTTCCACACTATTTAAAACCTGTTCACCAAACTGTTTAGAGATATTCATTCCATCTACTAAAGAAGCAAGTCTTGTCATCATTTCATCTACTCGATTTTCGATCTTTCTAAATGCTTCAGTTGTTGTATTCATAGACTGTTGCTGATCATTTGCAATAGATACCCCAGTTTGAACGGCTTGTCTAATATCAGAGATGCCTTCTTTAATTTTAGCAACCATATCAAAGATATGCTTTGTTGAATTAGTTGCTTCCTCAGCTAATTTTCGAACCTCGTCTGCTACAACCGCAAATCCTTTTCCAGCCTCTCCAGCTCGTGCGGCTTCAATCGCTGCGTTTAGGGCTAACAAGTTTGTTTGATCAGCTATGCCAGAAACGGTTTTGGCCATATCCTCAATTTCAGTTGTATATTCCGCAAATGTCTTCGTTGCTGCATCTATTTGTTGACTTGTTTGCTGATTTTTCACCATCAATGTACGCTGAACTTCAATGGCCCCTTGTCCATCAGTAATTACTGATACAACCTCTGTTCCAAATGAAACCGATTCTTCCGATGTACGCACATTTTCCTTAAATTTATTGTCCATTTTTTCAATTAATGTCACAGCATCTTGTAAATCATTAGATATGCTTTGCGTACCAATTGACATTTCATTTGTAGAAATCGCAACTTGGTTTGTTATCGCTGTTAACCCCTTATTTTCTGCTTCTAAATCTTTTGCGAAGCTTTCCACATTTTTACTCGCTGTTTCAATTGAGAATAATAATTCTTTTAATTGCTCTACCATTTGAGTAAAGGAGATATTTAATGATCCTAATTCATCTTTGCCTTTATATGCAATAGTTTCAACAATAAGATTACCTGAAGCAATTTGTTTTGCATTGTTAGATAGTTGCTTTAGCGGACGAGTAATTGAGTTTGTGATCTTTATTGTGATGAACGTTGATAATCCGATTAAAACAATAATCCCGACAATAGATGAAATGATCACAAACGAAATTTGATTTGCTAATTTTTTTTGTAAAATCGAATATTGTTCATTCGCATATTCGTTTAATAGATGAATATCATTCATTACTCCATTCAAGCGGATAGACTGTCGCTTCGCTTCTGGACCAGCCTTGTCTTCTAACGCAGAATTTGCTTCAATTTCCCACTGCTCATATTTTGATGTAGCCTTTTTTAATGCTTCTACACTTTTTTCATGTATGACTTCCTTTTCAATTTCCGAAAAAAGAGTATGACTTTTCGTTATATTTAATAAAACTTCTTCTTTTTGCGCATCTGTTCCTGTCACAGAAAAGTTGTCTAACCCCTGTTTTGTTGCATTCAACTCAGCTTGAAGCTTTTGAATATTTAATAAAGTGGTGACCTCACCTTGGTTAGATGATTGAATGGAAAGCATATTAAAAATAATGAACGCAATCATAAAAATAGCAATGATCAGTACACTAATTGAGTTAAATAGTATTTTTTTCTTAATCGTCATGTTATCCTCCTAGCTGCCACTTGATAGTTTCGTTTTCCATTCTTCAATTATGTCTTGTTGTTCTTGAGTATATGGAAGTACTCTTAGAGGAGCTAGTCCTATTCCATTGTCCTCTATCCCTAACTCAATATGTCCTGTTTGCACTTTCCCATCTTTCATAAGCTGCTCTGCTAATTGATACATAGCCACATCAACATTTTTTAACATCGAAGTCACAACTGCCTTTTCTGCGTAAAAGTATTGATCACTGTCGACCCCAATTGCGAATACTTTGTTAGCTTGAGCTTCTTTTAACACACCAACACCAGTAAACCCGGCTGCAGCATATAATACATCAGCATCGTTCTGAATCATTTCGCGAGCTAACTTAGCTCCTAATTGATCATTCCCAAAGTCACCTGCATATTTAACATCAACATTTATTGATGGATTAATTGATTTAGCACCTTCTACAAACCCGTTTTCGAATTTATTAATGAGAGGGACATCATCACCGCCAATAAACCCTAATTTATTGGATTTAGTCGTTAATGCAGCAACAACTCCAGCTAAAAAGCTGCCTTGATCTTCCTTGAAGGTAATGGATGTAACATTTTTAAGCTCTGAAACTGCATCTATTAAAATAAATTGCTGCTCCGGATATTTTTGTGCAACCTTTTCAAGATCTTCCTGCACCATAAAACCAAGACCGACAATGATATCGTGATCCGCTTCTACCAGCTCTGTTAAACCATTTTCATAAGTTTCTGATTCCTTTAATTCCCGATAATCAAATCTTATTCCAAGTTCATCTCTCGCTTTTATTAGTCCATTAAATGCTGCATCACTAAAAGATTGATCCCCTAGACCGACATCAGACAGCATAATGCCAATCTTCACCTTTTCATCCACCGCACTAGCTGCTTCTTCCTGTGAGCAACCGGCTAAAATGAGAATAAATAAAAACACCGCCATCGTTGCTATTTTCTTGATGATCATATTAAAACCTCGCTTTAAAACAATTTTTATGCCATTACTTGTATCGACAATAAAAGGTGATTTTTAAGGGATTTTACATAAAAAAAATGGTTTTCACATTTTGAAAATGTGAAAACCATTCCATTCGTTATTCGTTGTTTCCCTCTTTTTTAAAGTACGTCCAACCTTCTTTTTGGTATACACGGTCATTTTTCATCAAAAGACCTAAAGCCCTTTTAAAAGCACCCTTACTTAAATTGAACCGCTCTTTAATATCCTCAGGATCGCTTTTGTCCGTGTAAGGCATTGCACCATTTCTCTGTTGCATATAAGCATAAATTCTCTCGGCATCACTACTTTGTGCCTCATGTTTTCGAGGAAGAAGAGAAACATTAATTGTTCCGTCCTCTTTCACATCAATGACTCTTCCGGTAACAGTCTCACCTAATCTTGGCTCAACCTCACGTTGTGAAGAATGGATAAACCCTTTATATCCCTCTTCTGTTAAAATAAATGATCCTGCTACAATCATTCGGTAAACCGTTCCTTGTACCTCTTTATTAAATAAAGAGCTGTCTGCCTTTTTCATAAGAGGCTCAACAATTTCTTCTGTTGCTAATCGGGCAAAAAATTTCCCGTTTTTCGATACCTTTAATGTGCAATAAAGCTTGTCCCCTACATTCGGCCAAACCTCTCTTAAAAAAGGAAGATGATCTTTCGCAACTAGAGCATCTTTACTTAGCCCAATGTTCACAAACGCTCCCATATCTTCGACAATGTCAACAACCTCTACCCAAGCATATGTATCTTCTGTAATGTATGGTTTTTTCATTGTTGCATAAAGTCGATCTTGAGCATCAACTCCGAAGAAGACCTCAACTTCTTCTCCCTCTTCCACTTCACCGATCACTTCATTATTATGCAAAAGCACTCTCTCTTTTCCATCTGTAAGAAAATAACCGAAATCCACCTTTTCATCTATTGTTAATGTTGCAAATGTACCTGGGATCATAAATGTATCCTCTCTTTCTTTAAAAAATAGGGTTCCCCCACTAACTTTTTCGCTATTTAACAAGTATTAAGGTGGTTGATTTCCGCTACAGGATGCTCATCTTAAGTGGGCGTGCAGTGAGAATCCTCATTGCAAAGCGCCTGTGGAGTCTCACCTGTCACGCTACTCCCCTGATTTGCTCCAGCGCCTAGCCCCGAAGCACAGGACGTGCAAGTGCAGTTACAGCGACAGGACGTCGCGTAAGTAACTGCCTCGAGGTCATAAGCCACTCTTGAATGAAAGACAAAGGAACGTCTTCTATTTAAGAGCGTCTTATTTGCCCTATGCTAAACAGGCCCTTCCGCATTTCTAAACAGGAGTCTCGCACCTTTCGCTCCAATCAACCTAAACGTTTTTGTTTAAATAACTACTGAAAACAACAACCTTATAGAATGAAACCTAAAAGTCTAGAAAACCTTTCAAGATTTCATACTTTGTCACTTCAAAAGTTGTGATCGTTGTTTTATTTTACTATAATCAACCTATATTATATACGTAATGGAGGATAAATATGGCGAAAGATAGTTCATTTGATATTGTATCAAAGATTGAGTTTCCAGAAGTGACGAATGCGATTAACATCGCAATGAAGGAAATCGCTACAAGATATGACTTTAAAGGCAGCAAAAGCACGATCTCATTAGAAAAAGAAGAGCTTGTTCTTGTTTCTGATGATGAGTATAAGCTTGAACAATTAAAGGATGTTCTTATTTCAAAACTAATTAAACGAAATGTTCCAATCAAAAATATTTCTTATAAAAAGGTTGAGAACGCTTCAGGCGGAACTGTTCGTCAAAGAGCTGAACTCGTTTCAGGCATTGATAAAGACAATGCTAAGAAGATTAATAGCATTATTAAGGACAGGGGCTTAAAAGTAAAAACGCAAATCCAAGACGATCAAATTCGTGTAACAGGTAAAAGTCGTGACGATCTACAAAAGGTTATTGCAGCAATAAGAGAAGCTGACCTACCAATTGATGTTCAATTTATTAATTATCGATAACTTTAATAGCAGGGCTAGTCCTTTCAAGTCCAGCCCTGCTCATTGATCCAACCAAATATCCACATGTATAAATTCCTTTTCCATTCATATTTTTATAAAGTGAAACGATCATCAGGAGAGTCTTACTGCCCGTAAAGAGCGGGATAAAGGTTCCGATACACTAAATACTTCCAGTTCATCCAATTAAAAATACACCTCATACAAGTGAAATTTGCCAAATTGCTATTTTACTATTGATATTTTTCGCAATATTAGATAAATTAGTTGTAATACTTTTTAATGCGTTAAAGTTCATACGATAATTTCATATCTTATCAAGAGAAGCTGAGGGACTGGCCCTATGAAGCTTCAGCAACCGGTCCATAACGAGTGAAGTCCAGTGGACATTGATTGACTAAATTAAATCGTGACCCTAAGTTATTTTCTTTTAGCACAGAAAAATAAATTAAAATGATTCGAACAAAGCTCCTTTGTTTGTTCGAGGCATTTTAACTTATTTTTCCAAGGCTTGTACTGCAAGCCCAGCAGGCGAAAGCTTGCCGTGCTAAAAGAAAATACACACCACATTTTTAGAAGTGTTTTATTCTAAAACCCGTCAATCAATTCTCCACACCCTACCAAGACTTCTGCGAGTGCCAAGGTGCTAATTCCAGCTAAGCATGTAAGATGCTTGAAAGATAAGGAGAAGCTAAAAATCATCCAGCCTTCTCTTGAGAAGGCTTTTTTTATTTTCCTTACAGAACCATATCTACCATTTATATAGATCGGAGGCTTTACTCAATGAGTTTTTTAGAAGATTTAAAAAGTAAAATTTTAATTGGCGATGGTGCGATGGGTACCATGCTTTATGCACATGGTGTTGATCGTTGTTTTGAGGAATTGAATATATCCAAGCCTGAGGATGTACTTGCTGTTCATCAAGCCTATATAGAAGCTGGCGCAAACTTGATTCAAACAAACACATATGGCGCTAATGACATAAAGCTCTCTCGATATGGATTAGAGGATGAAATTAGGCAAATTAATAAAAAAGCTGTAGAAATCGCCAAAAAAGCTGCAAATTCATCCACATATGTTTTCGGAACGATTGGCGGGGTTAGATCCTTTAAAAAGAGTGCTCATAGTATCGAAGAAATTAAACGAAACTTTAGAGAGCAGCTATACCTCCTTCTTAATGAGAATGTTGATGGCCTGCTTCTTGAAACCTATTATGATATGGAAGAAATGAAGACTGTTCTTCAAATTGCCCGCAAGGAAACAAACAAGCCAATTATTGCGAATGTTTCCCTACATGAAGCTGGCGTCTTGCAAGATGGAACATCACTAAAGGATGGATTTACGATTTTGGAGGATCTTGGAGCAAATGTTGTAGGATTAAACTGCCGCTTAGGTCCTTATCATATGATTCAATCGTTAGAAGAGGTTCCGATTCCAGAGCAAGCCTATCTATCCGTTTTTCCAAACAGCAGTTTACCTGCATTAAACGAAGGACGTCTTGTCTATGAATCTGATGAAACCTATTTCAGAGAAAGTGCTTTGAAATTTAGAGATCAAGGTGTGAGATTAATAGGCGGATGCTGCGGAACAACACCTAAGCATATTAAAGCAATGGCTGAAGCTGTTTCGAACCTAGCACCTATTACAACTAAACAGGTAAAGGTAGCTGCATCATCGCAACTAAATGTTCGTGAAAATCTTATTGATTCTCCAACACCTCTTGAGGAAATTGTTCAGGAAAGACGTTCCATTATAGTCGAATTAGATCCGCCTAAAAAACTAGGCATGGAAAAATTCCTTGAAGGTGCAGGAGCACTTCATGACGCAGGAATCGATGCATTAACTCTTGCAGATAATTCATTAGCTTCACCAAGAATCAGTAATCTGGCTGCCGGAATTTTAGCAAAAGAAAAAACTGGAGCAAGAACCTTAATTCATATTACATGTCGCGATCGAAACTTAATCGGTCTTCAATCCCATCTCATGGGCTTACACTCTTTAGGTATGTCAGATGTATTAGCCATCACAGGTGATCCATCAAAAATCGGTGATTTTCCAGGGGCAACCTCTGTTTATGATGTATCATCCTTTGATTTAATCAGTCTAATCAAACAGTTCAATAACGGTGTATCCTATTCAGGAAAACCGCTTGGACAAAAAACGAATTTCTCTGTAGCTGCCGCGTTTAACCCTAATGTTCGACACTTAGATAAAGCAGTTGTCAGACTTGAAAAGAAAATTGCTCATGGTGCTGATTATTTTATATCTCAGCCATTATATTCAAATCAGCAAATTATCGATGTATATGAAGCAACTCGCAATCTCCAAGCTCCAATCTATATCGGAATTATGCCATTAACGTCTAGCCGGAATGCCGAATTTATTCATAACGAAATCCCTGGTATTAAGCTGTCAGATTCTATTCGTGAAAAAATGGCTTCAGCAGGATCAGACAAAGAGCAGGCGCGCCAAGAAGGCCTTGCTATTGCAAAAGATTTAATTGACACAGCCTTCGATCTATTTAATGGAATTTATTTAATTACACCATTTTTACAATACGACCTTACAGTGGAGTTAACAAATTACATCCATGAAAAGGAAAAACAGCGAGCTGAAAGGAAGATTACACATGTGTAGCATCAAAAAAGAGCTAGAAAAACGAATACTTGTACTAGATGGTGCGATGGGTACAATGATTCAAGCAGCAAACCTGTCCCCCGAAGATTTTGGCGGAGAAGATTATGATGGGTGTAATGAGTATCTAACATTGACTTCACCAAAAACAATTGAAGCTATTCATGAAGCTTACCTGGAAGCTGGTTCAGATATTATTTCAACAAACACTTTTGGTGCTACAAGTCTCGTGTTAGATGAATATGATCTTGGTCGCTTGGCATTAGAATTAAATATTGAATCAGCTAAAATTGCCAAACGTGCAGCGGAAAAATATTCAACACCTGAAAAGCCTAGGTTCGTAGCCGGAGCAATGGGACCGACAACAAAAACTCTTTCTGTTACAGGTGGAACAACCTTCGATACATTAGTTGAGAACTATGAGGAACAAGCAAGAGGATTAATCATTGGAGGAGCTGATTTGCTCCTTCTTGAAACAAGCCAAGATATGTTAAATGTAAAAGCCGGCTTTTTAGGAATTCAACAAGCATTTGAAAATACAGGTAAGGAGCTTCCCCTAATGGTTTCAGGAACAATTGAACCAATGGGAACGACTTTAGCTGGGCAGGATATCGAGGCATTCTATATATCACTTGAACATATGAAGCCGATTTCTGTTGGACTAAACTGTGCAACTGGACCCGAATTTATGACAGACCATATCCGTACCCTATCAGGATTAGCTAATACGGCAGTTAGCTGCTACCCAAATGCCGGCTTACCTGATGAAGAAGGAAATTATCATGAATCACCTGAATCATTAGCTAAAAAACTAGTCGCATTTGCTGAGCAAGGCTGGCTGAACTTAGTTGGCGGGTGCTGTGGTACAACACCTGAACATATACGTGCTATTACAGAGGCTGTTTCAACCATTTCCCCTCGCAAAATCGAAGAAGTTTCAATCGGTCATACAGTCTCTGGAATCGATGCCCTTCTCTATGAAGAAGGAATGCGTCCATTATTCGTTGGAGAACGTACCAATGTTATTGGTTCACGCAAATTTAAACGTCTGATTGCAGAAGGCAAAATCGAAGAGGCATCCGAAATTGCAAGAGCACAAGTAAAAAACGGCGCCCATGTTATTGATATCTGTTTAGCTGACCCTGACAGAGATGAGCTTGAGGATATGGAAGCTTTCATTAAAGAGGTTGTAAAAAAAGTAAAGGCGCCACTTGTTATTGACTCAACAGATGAAAAAGTCATTGAACGAGCACTGAAATATTCTCAAGGTAAAGCCATTATCAACTCGATTAACCTTGAGGATGGCGAAGAACGTTTTGACGCTATTGTTCCCCTTGTTAAAAAGTACGGCGGCGCATTAGTCGTTGGAACAATTGATGAAGTTGGTATGGCCTTAACAGCTGAAAAGAAACTTGAGGTAGCGATTCGCTCTCATGACCTTCTCGTCAAAAAACATGGACTAAAAGCAAGTGATTTAATTTTTGATCCGCTTGTTTTCCCAGTTGGAACTGGAGATGAGCAATATATCGGTTCAGCAAATGAGACTGTTCGCGGTATCCAGCTTATCAAGGAAAAACTCCCTGAATGTTTAACCATTCTAGGTGTTAGTAATGTTTCGTTCGGCCTTCCTCCAGTTGGACGTGAAGTATTGAATGCTGTTTACTTGTATCACTGTACACAGGCCGGACTTGATTATGCGATTGTAAACACAGAAAAATTAGAGAGATTTGCTTCGATTCCTAAAGAAGAAATTCAAATGGCTGAAGATCTTTTATTTAATACAACAGATGAATCATTAGCCAAATTCACGGCTTTCTATCGCGGTAAGAAAAAAGAAGACAAAAAACCTGTTCAAAACCTGACCTTAGAGGAAAGGTTAGCAAACTATATCGTAGAAGGAACAAAAGAAGGTCTTATTCCAGACCTAGAGTTAGCTCTTAAGAAATATCCAGAGCCGCTTGATATCATTAATGGACCATTAATGGAGGGTATGGCAGAAGTTGGGGTTTTATTCAATGATAATCAATTAATCGTTGCAGAGGTTCTCCAAAGTGCTGAGGTCATGAAAGCTTCTGTTTCCTACCTAGAGCAGTTCATGGAAAAACGCGATGATAGCGGAAAAGGAAAAATCCTTCTTGCAACTGTTAAAGGTGATGTTCACGATATCGGTAAAAACCTTGTTGATATTATTTTAAGCAATAATGGCTATAAAGTTGTTGATCTCGGCATAAAGGTAACTCCACAAACATTAATTCAAGCTGTAAAAGACGAGAAACCAGATCTTATCGGTTTGTCCGGCTTACTTGTTAAATCAGCACAGCAAATGGTGATCACTGCCCAGGACTTACACAAAGCGAACTGTCATTTACCAATTTTAGTTGGCGGTGCTGCTTTATCCAGAAAATTCACGAGAATGAAAATTGCTCCTGAGTACAACGGACCAGTTGTCTATGCAAAGGATGCGATGGATGGATTATCTTTAGCAAATCAATTACGTACATCACCTGAATTATTTGCTGCCAAGGAAGCTGCAGTAGCTGAAGAGGCAAAACCGAAGACAGCACAAGCACAAGCTGTTACAGAATTACTAATCAAGCGCGGAAATGTGAGTGAAGCACCTATTTTTACACCGGTTGATACTAAGCGTCATATTATTAAGGATATTAACCTTACCCAAATCATTCCTTATGTAAATATGCAAATGCTTATCGGACATCATCTAGGGTTAAAAGGAAAAATTAAAGAGCTCGTACAAAAGAAGGATCCTAAAGCCGTCGAGCTTGTAGAGCTTATCCAGGAGTTATTAAAGGATGGCGCCAAGCAAAAATGGTTCAAACCAGCAGCGGTATATCAGTTCTTTCCATCCTACAGTGAAGGAAATAAACTCCATATAGTAGATCCTGAAAATACAGATCGAATTTTACAAACATTTGATTTCCCAAGACAGGAAAAGCTGCCGCATCGCTGTATTTCTGATTATGTTCGTCCAAAACAAGAAGATGGCTTCGACTATGTTGCCATGTTTGCTGTGACAGCAGGAAGTCAAATCCGTGAACTCGCTCAAGGATTTAAAGAACAAGGTGATTACTTAAAGAGTCATGCTGTTCAGGCACTAGCTTTAGAGCTTGCAGAAGGATTAGCTGAACGTACACATCAACTCATCCGTGACCGCTGGGGCTTCCCTGATGCACCAGATTTCACAATGGACCAACGATTTTCGGCAAAATACCAAGGTCAGCGCTATTCCTTTGGTTATCCGGCATGTCCTGATCTTGAAGATCAAGAAAAGCTATTTAATCTTATTCGTCCAGAGGACATCGGTATTCAATTAACAGAAGGCTTCATGATGGAGCCTGAAGCATCTGTTACAGCGATCGTTGTTGCTCATCCAGATGCAAAATATTTTAATGTCATGTAATATATGA
>NZ_JBZFLI010000026.1:0-53295 GCF_058315175.1 Metabacillus sp. RB-C-LZQ-3-1
GTGACGAAAAAAATAAAAATTAATGTTATAATAGAAAGAAAGAGCTTACAAAACAGAAAGTAGGATGTTGTTATGACGAATTTTATGGGTGGATTAAACCGTTTATTTGAGTGGATAATGCGGTTATCTGTTATTAATATATTGTGGCTTATTTTTAATCTGCCAATTTGTTATTTAGCTTTGTCGTTATTATTTGCAGAAGACGAAGCTTCGATCTTTTTGTTACTAGGAACTACTGCCGTTCTCGCCCCTTTTATGTTTTTCCCTGCTACAACAGCGATGTTTGGAGTAGTGAGGAAATGGGTCATGGGTGAAGAGGATGTCCCGCTAGTCAGGTCTTATTGGCGCTTCTACAAAGAAAACTATGTTAGAAGTTTAACTGGAGGTCTATTGATCACCTTAATTTGGGTGATTTGGGCTGCTGACTTTTTCTTTTTCTCAAAAGTCAATGTCTTTATTAGTGCATTCTTTTTAATAGGATTTTTATTTCTTTTCTTAATGACCATCTTTTTTTTCTCAAACACGGTACATGCCGAATTAAAGCTTATGACAAGTATAAAGAACGCATTCTTTCTCACGATGGTTTATCCCTTTATTAATATTGTTGTTTTAGTATTCAGCGGTGTGATTTTGTATGTAAGTTTAGGTGTGTTTACCTTCCTAGTTCCATTTTTCATGGGAACACTTATCACATATGTAGGATTTGCTGCCTATTATCAAAAAATGGAGAAAATAAACGGGAAGATAGCAGAAGAGCCGAAGTAATTTTATGAATATAGTGTGGCCGTTCTAGACATGTTTATGTTGGAACGGCTTTTTTATTTTTACAAAAAATAAAAAAGACCTTTCTATACCGAAGAAAAGGTCTTTAATCATCAGGAAGCGTTTTCATAAATAACGCCTTTAAATTGAATCTTAAATGATGGAGGATTGTTTTTCTGTATTTGAGTTTTCACTTCTTTGATTTTGGCAACTGCTTCAGTCATTCCAGATGCAGGGATTTTGTATTCTTTTTTTTCAATTCCAGTGTCAATTAAAAAGACGAATTGTTTCATTGATCTGTACTCTCCTTTGAAGTTTTTTAGTTAATTTATGGTCACTTTTAGAAAACGGTTTCAATAAAATTTTAAATAAACTTGAATACGCTTTCATTTTATTGCATCAAAAGACCTATGTCAAGGAGTTGGGCCGTTTATTTTTTAATATAAAAAAATTCTTCTTAATTTGTTCACAATTGAACGAAGATGAATTTCTAAATTGACATTTATCCTACTCTTAATGGGCAGTAAGATCCCCACCTCAAGCTTCAGAGTTTACACCATCAGATGGGGATGAAGGAAACCCAACTGATGGAAGTTTCACTTTATCGTAAATATATAGCAAAACCAATAATAATGACTATCCCTAAAACGATATAAATCCATGATAAGCGAGAGAGGTTTGCTTTTGTTTTTGTATCATAATTTTTGTCTCCCTTGCCTCCAATGAGAATCGTACCGACTAAAGATATAACTCCAATAAGAATAACAAGTAAGATAGCAATTTTCATGAGAATATCCTCCTTGAAAGACAGGTTATATTAAAATCATACTATAACTTTTGGGATTGGATGGAGGAATTAGTGAATAAAAAGTGAAACATCACCTCCATAGGAGAGGAGGTGATGGAAAATAAGACCCCACCTCAAGCTTTTGAGTGTACAAAGAAGGTAGGTAGGGTTAACTGCCTGTAACGGACCGATTGGTTCAACTAACAATCAGTTCATTCTGTGTTTCGGAGCTTAAATCTTAAAAATATTGAATCCTGAATGTAAATCTTTAATAGGAAGCATGTTAAAGACACTGTTAAAGCATTCAGGTCTGGTGAAAATGGCATGTATAAGTCAGTTAGTTAATGTTATTGCACCAATTATGACTGACAACAAGGGTAGTGCTTGAAGGCAAAAGAGAGTAGTTTCACCACTAGCGAAACATTCTTGGAATGTAATTCGTTTTAGTTTAAACAAATAGGAAAGTAATAAATGAGACTTTTCTCTTTATGGGGAAGGTCTTATTTTTATTCCCTTAGAAAATGTTTCAGGCAGGAGAAAGTGTGGAATGGTACTAATATAAGAGAATTTCTCAGTTTGATAGGCGGTGAAAGTGATTCACTTATCATTTGTATTTATGACACAATGATTCCCTTAAATCTTTGTGTATCCGCTACATTGTCGCATCAGGCTACGCAATCGTACAATTAGGTTAAGAAAAACTCTTAATCAACCTTTAATGGGGGTGTGTATGACGTGTCAGTTATTTCAAGAGATTTATTTTTATATCTATCAAACAATAAAACCTTAAATCGAGCAGCCCAAAATTGGGGAGGAAATATTGCCTCTGGAAGGATTGTCGGCGGGATAGACTTTCCAAGCTCCATTAAATTTATTAAAGAGTTAAATGACCAAGGGTTTTCAGTGACTGTTGATCATTTAGGTGAATTTGTTACAAGTGAAGAGGTCGCAAGAGAGAGGACAGAAGAATGCATTCAAACGATTGAAACAATCGTCGCTCAACGATTAGATTCTCATGTTTCCTTAAAATTAACTTCATTAGGATTAGATATTTCAAAGGAACTAGTTTTTGAAAATATGAGAAAAATCATGGAAACGGCTGAAAAGTATAAAATCATGGTCACAATCGACATGGAAGATGAAAAACGATGTGAGGATACACTTTCAATTTTTAAAGGATTAAAAGCTGATTATACCTATCTTAGTACTGTTATCCAAGCATATTTATATCGATCTGAGCAGGATGTACAAAATTTAAATGCTTACGAGCCGTTCTTACGACTTGTTAAAGGTGCTTATAAGGAATCACCAACAGTTGCTTTTCCGAAAAAAGCAGATGTGGATGAAAACTACAAAAAATTAATCAAAACTCGTTTGTTAAATGGTCATTATACAGGAGTTGCGACTCATGATGATGACATTATTGAATATACTAAGAGATTAGTAGAGGAATATCAAATTCCAAGAAATTCTTTTGAGTTTCAGATGCTGTACGGTATGAGAACTCAAACTCAAAAGGAACTAGTGAAGCAAGGCTATAACATGCGTGTGTATGTTCCATACGGGGTTGATTGGTATGGATACTTTATGAGACGTCTTGCTGAACGTCCAGCAAATCTTGCTTTTGTTTTAAAGGGTATGACAAAAAAATAAAAAGGAGTCGATGGATAATGACAACTGTTTACAAACACGAACCATTTACTGATTTTTCAAAAGAGGAAAACCGCAAAGCATTTGAAAAAGCGCTCGAAAATGTGAACAAGATATTGGGAAAAGAATACCCACTCGTGATTAATGGTGAACGAATTTCAACTGAAGATCAAATTGTCTCCTATAACCCGGCAAACAAAGAAGAAGTTGTAGGTATCGTAGCCAAAGCTACTCAAGAACACGCTGAAATGGCGATTCAAGCAGCGGATAAAGCTTTCAAAACATGGAGATATTGGAATCCAGAAGAAAGAGCGAATATTTTATTCCGCGCAGCGGCCAGCATTCGCCGTAAAAAACATGATTTTTCTGCATTATTAGTAAAAGAAGCAGGGAAGCCTTGGAATGAAGCTGATGCAGATACAGCTGAAGCAATTGATTTCTTAGAATATTATGGACGCCAGATGATTGAACTTGCTAAAGGAAAACCGGTAAATAGCCGTGAAGGAGAAATCAACAAATATGTGTATACACCAACAGGTGTAACAGTTGTGATCCCGCCTTGGAATTTTTTATTTGCGATCATGGCTGGTACAACAGTTGCTCCGATCGTGACAGGTAATACGGTTGTACTAAAACCTGCAAGTGCAACACCAGTCATTGCAGCACAGTTTGTCGAGGTGCTGGAAGAAGCGGGCTTACCAAAAGGTGTTGTCAACTTTGTCCCTGGCAGCGGTGCTGAAGTTGGTGACTATTTAGTCGACCATCCCAAAACAAGTATTATTACCTTTACAGGATCTCGTGAAGTTGGAACACGTATTTTTGAACGTGCAGCAAAGGTTCAGCCTGGGCAGCAACACTTAAAGCGTGTTATTGCCGAAATGGGTGGAAAGGATACTGTATTAGTTGATAAAGATGCTGATCTTGAACTAGCTGCTCAATCCATTTTTGCCTCAGCATTCGGCTTTGCTGGTCAAAAATGCTCAGCAGGCTCAAGAGCAGTTGTTCATGAAGATGTCTATGATCAAGTTCTTCAACGTGTAGTCGAGATTACAGAGCAGAAAATCACAGGCAATCCTGAAAAATATGAAACATATATGGGACCGGTGATTGATCAGGCTTCATATGACAAAATCATGGATTACATTCAAATTGGAAAAGAAGAGGGAAGTTTAATGAGCGGAGGAAAAGGCGACGATTCTAAGGGTTATTTCATTGAACCAACTATCTTCGCTGACCTTGATCCTAATGCTCGGCTCATGCAAGAAGAGATCTTCGGACCAGTTGTGGCATTTGCTAAAGCAAAGGATTTTGACGAAATGCTTGAAATTGCGAATAACACGGAATACGGTTTAACAGGTGCCTTGATTACAAGAAATAGACAATACATTGAGCGTGCGAAGCATGAGTTCCATGTTGGAAATCTTTATTTCAACCGCAACTGTACTGGAGCTATCGTTGGTTACCACCCATTTGGAGGCTTTAAAATGTCCGGAACAGACTCTAAAGCTGGTGGTCCAGATTACTTAGCCCTTCATATGCAGGCGAAAACAATTAGTGAGATGCTTTAATATGTTACATGAGGAAAAGAAGTAGACATTGTTGTCTCTTCTTTTCTTCATTTAGAGCCAATTGGTCAGAATTCTTCAAATAAAGGAGATTCCTTTATTTTCTCCTTATCCGGCTTTTTGTAATTCGACTAATTTCAGTTGTTTTTTAAAGATAATTTTTGAGATTGATATACTTATTTCATACAATAGGAACAACGGAAACATGACAATCAGGGCCGATATAAAGTCAGGGGGAGTGACTAACGTAGAAATAATCGTTAATAGAAAATAGGCTAGCTTTCGCGTTTTAGCTAACTGTTTTGGGTTAATGATACCTAGTTTTGTCAACATCATCACTAATATTGGCATTTCAAATAAAAAACCTAGTGGCAATGTCAGGTTAAATAAAAACCTAAAGTATTTATCAACGGTATACATCGTGTTCATTTGTTCAGCAGCCAGAGAATTTAAAAACGTAAAGACATTTGGAAAAAGGATAAAATAACCAAAGGAAATTCCAAAAAGAAAACATCCTAATATAAGTGGGATAAAGAGCATAAATGTTTTGGTCTCATGCTTTTTTAGTCCTGGACTAACAAATCTCCATATTTGAAATAATATGATGGGAGTCGAGCACACAATAGAAAATGAGCCAGCAATCATAAAATAAATCCATAGAATATCACTTGGTCCAAGAACTGTCAGTTCTTGATCAGCAGAGAAAACAATTAAGTTATAAATATCTTCAACAAAAATAAATGCAATACATAAAAAGGCAATAAATGTAATAAGCATAATGATAAATCTTTTACGTACTTCCTCTAGATGCCCTACAAGATTCATCTTCTTTTTATCCATATTTTCACTTCCTTTGTACAGTAAGAAGATGCAAACAACATTGTTTACATCTTCTAATATAATGTCTTTAGCTTTTTGCTTTTTTCGATGTTTCTTCTTCATTATCTCCAGAAACTAAATCTCTCGTTGCGCTTTTAAACTCACTTAGAGTTCGCCCAAAAGCCCGTCCAATTTCAGGTAATTTTGATGGACCAAATATAACTAAAGCAATAATTAAGATCAGTATTAACCCTGGTACCCCAATGTTTTGGATCATGAATAATCTCTCCATTTCTTATTTTTTGTAGGCAACTTCTGCCTCGATTTCAATTAACCAATCTGAATTAACCAGGCTATCAACACCAACAGTAGAGCGTGCTGTTTTATTAGGATTTTCTTCCGTGTTAAAGAATTTTGCGTATGCATTGAACCACCCTTGATAGTCTTGTGTATTTCCTTTATTAGGGTCAGGTGTAAGGTAGACTCTGAGGTATGTAATATCAGACATCGATAATCCCTTTGCTTCAAGGTCATTTTTAAATGTATTTAAAATTCCAATAGCTTGGGTTTCTGTATCACCATACCTTTCATAAACAGTTTTTCCATCTTTGTTTAAGAGTGGAGGAACTGTTCCGCTATAAGATAATCGATTATAGTTGTGAGGAACAGCAACCGAGCTTGAAATAGAAGAGCTTGGGCTTCCAAAGAAGGTAACTTTATCAGACTTTAATGCTGCTGCTTCACTACCAGCTGAGGCAGAAAATGCTGCTATTAAACATGTCCCTATAATAGCAGCAGCTGCTGCAGACTTAATTTTTTTCTTCATGAAATATACTCCCTTTCAGATTTAAACTTGAAATCTACAGATTAGCCTGCTTTCACCTTAACGTTTCCTTCTTTCATTACTTCTTCATGGATACGGTTTACAACAATTCTTGCCGATTCAAATGCTCCTGCCATCCAGCCGGTTAAATAACTTAAATGTTCACCAGCTAAGTGGATTCGCCCTTGTGGTTGATTTAGGACAGGATAATAATTTTTACGATCTGAAGCTGAATAAGAAGCCCATCCACCTTCATTATATTTAATTTTATGCCATGCAACTGAGTATGAGGTTTCGAAATATTTTGAATATTGAGGGTGGATCTTTGCACCTTGGCTTAGTGCACGAGACTCACGAGTTGATAATGATAAATTTCCATAGTCAACGGCATTTTGACCAAAGTTATAATAACCAATAAGAATACCTTTTGAAGATAGGAAATTATTCGATGGATACCAGATTTGCGAAATATCCATATTTGTTGTGGTAATACCGCCTAAGATACGGTCTTCATTTTCCCAGAAACGTTCTTTAAATTGGAAACCAATTTTGCCTGTTGTTGCATAGTTAATGCTCTTAATTGCATTTTTCATCTCCGATGTAAAGTCTGCCTCAATATTTTTAAGAACTGGAAGAGGGATTGTACAAACACAGTAGTCACCAGTTATTTCTTTTTTTTGACCATTTTCTGTTTTATAGACGATTCTTACTCCAGCGGGAGATTGTCTAATCTCAGTCACTTCACAACCAAATGTTATTTTTCCAGGAAGTTTACTTTCTAGTGCTTTTGGAATTTGATCCATTCCACCGACTGGTTGGAACATTAATGGTTGTTGTTGAAAGTCATAATCGCTATTAATGCTATGCATCATTCCGGATGTCAGTAAATCCTTAAAATTATAAGGGTTATCAACTTTTCCCGGTTGAAGACCACCACCTGGCAGCTCTAAATATCCTCGTCTAGTTGAGCCTGTATACGTCGATTCAGCTGAAAGATCTCCTTCACTTGTTAGATATAATTTTAATCTTTCAATATCTTCACTTGTCAGAGTTTGGTCTAATGCTGCATGGTCAGCCTTTGAAAGAAGTTCTGAAATATACCCCCTTGTATCCGCCTTTATAGTACCTTTTCGAATTTTTTGACTAGATAGCTTTCCTGCACCTTCCTGGTAATAATACGAGAATTCATTATTATTACAAAATACCTCTAAATCAACTCCAAGCTCTTTACAATAGTCCATAGTGACATGATGCTGAGGAATACGGGCAGGTCCAGCATTCATATATTGGCCCTTATCAAATTTTGCCACTTGTTTTACACCATTGATTTCGGTTTCTTCGGTCCCCTTGCGAACGGTCCAGTTACGACCTCCAGTTCGCTTTCGAGCTTCAAGTATTTTACAATCGTAACCAGCTTTTCCTAATTCATAGGCCGTTGCCATACCGGCAATTCCTGCGCCTAGAATAATAACCTTCTTTCCCATTTTGTTTCCGTTTGCTAGATCACTCATCTTAGGAGACTGAAATTCCTTTGCACTTGCCATTACAGGACTTGCGAACATACCTAGTGATTCCATTGCACCCCATACAGCTACAGCACCACCAACTTTTCCAACTTGTTCAAGGAAATCTCTTCTTGTCATACCATTTTCATGATTACTAGACATATAATGTCTCCTTTCATTTTGAATAAGCTAATCATATACAAAAGGGAGGAACTACAAATAGAATCTTGGAAGAATATCTTCCGCAAAGTGGAAAAAATAAACATATTTAACTAGAATTTTCCTCGACAATCCATTTCATTCGCAAAACATAGACAAATAGTCTATGTTTTATATTTAAAAGATTAGTTCAAATGGAGGGTCATTTTATAGAAGCTCATATGCGTTTTACCTTTCTTAATGTCATTACTTAAAGAGTAATAATAAATGGAGTTTTTCCAATTTCCTGAAACTTTCGTCTATCTTAATCGTATTACTTATTGTAGATAACTAGTTATAAAGTCTTGCCACGTGGAAATAAAAGGCTAATACATTTATTAGGAGGCAGATGAATGTCAGGTGTTTTCGGAGTTATTGTAATCTTAATTCCCTTATTAATTATTGCTGCACTTGGTGGTGTAGGGTATTTCTTTTGGGTGAAAATTCGTTACCGGACGGCCAAATCTAACCAAGCGTTAATCATTACAGGTCCAAAACTGGGGGATCCTGAAAAGGAAACAAATATTTTTACAGACCAAGAAGGACGTTCAATGAAAATAATTCGAGGTGGGGGTTATAGACTAAGACGTTTTCAAACTGCAACACCTGTTAATTTAACGTCTTTTCAATTAAAGCTTTCAACCCCAAGAGTTTACACAAATGGAGGAGTACCGATTGTCGCAGATGCAGTTGCGATGGTAAAGGTAGCTGACACATTAAATGGAATTGCTAATTATGCAGAGCAATTTTTAGGAAAAGAACAAGAAGAGATTGAAGCAGAAATTATCGAGGTTCTTGGTAGTAATCTTCGTGCGATTTTATCAAAGATGACGGTTGAGGATATTAATAGTGACCGTGAAAAATTCAATCATGATGTATCAGAGGTTGCACAAAAACAATTGGATTTAATGGGATTTAAAATTACTTCATTAGGCTTAACAGATTTACGTGATGCAGATGAGGAAAATGGTTATTTGAAAAACCTTGGAAGACCGCGTATTGCAGAGGTTCGTAAACTAGCAGAAATTGCTGAAGCCAATAGTGAGCGTGAAACTCGTATCCATAGAGCACAAACAGATCAAGAAGCGAAAGAAGAGGAATACAAGCGCCAGATTGCGGTTGCAGAATCGAAGAAAGAAAAAGACATTAAGGATGCTGCCTTCAAAGAGGAAACAGAGCGTGCACGTGCAAAATCAGAACAATCATATGAATTAGAAAGAGCAAAACTTGCGAAAGAAATAAAAGAAGAGGAATTAACACTTCAATTTTTAGAACGAGAACGTGCCGTTAAGCTAGAAGAGGAAGAAAGTAAGGTTCGTAAAGCGAAAGCAGATGCTGAATACTATGAAACTACGCGTAAAGCTGAGGCAGAAGCTCGCAAAGCTGAGATTGATGGGGAAGCAAAGGCAAAAATTCGTCGTGAAGAAGGTTCTGCTGAAGCTGACGTAATTCGTGAACGCGGTAAAGCTGAAGCAGAAGCTCGTAAACTATTAGCTGAAGCAATGGAAAAACACGGTGATGTGATTATTACCGAGAAGCTTATCGAGATGCTCCCAGTCTTTGCAGAGAAGATTGCCCAGCCACTGACAAATATTGATTCTGTCAAAATTATCGATTCTGGAAATGGTCAGGGTGTATCCTCATTTGGAAAAAGCATCACAAAAACAATGGTTGATATCCAAGAGCCATTAAAAGAAATGACAGGGATAGATATGGGTGAGCTATTAAAATCATATGCAAATCGAACAAATCGTACAGACAATCATATTACGTTTCAAGAAGTGAAACAGGACGATGATTCGGATACAACTACGGTTGTTGAAGACCAACCTGAAAAATAAAAATAGAAAAACTTAGCCTTTATAGAAGTCCTAATTTAGAAAGTTTTAGTTTTTCTTATCCTATTATTCTTAGATTTTTTACGTAATAAAATGAAAAGGCGGACAAATTTTTGTCCGCTTTTTCGGTGCATAGTAAATAATAAATCTATGAACTTTGAAAAGAAGTGTTTTGATATCGAGCGCCCTAACCTCTCGGTCATAAGCCAATTTAGAATTGAAGTCCAAGAATAAATCGTCTTATTTGCTGGCTAAGGCGATTGCGATTTTGTTCTATTTCTATGGGAGATATTCTACAATGAAACTATACAAGTATAAACTTGCAAAGTATCATAAGATTAAAGAAATATGAGGTAGGAGTTTGCTTATGAATGAGCTACTAGAGCGTGCTTTATCACTTTCTGATTTGAATGAAGTTGTCGATGTTATCAGTAATGGGTTAAAAAAGCCAGTGATTATGGAGAGTGATCATTTCTTTTTACTTGCTTACAATTCTTATTATGTGAATCATTTTGACTATGCAAACCAGCAAACGATTTTTTCTAAAAAATGTCCATTAAATATATTTGAGCGATTTGTTGAAACAGGGATTATTGATCAATTGAAAACAAATGAAAAACCGTTTCGAGTAGAAAAAATGAGTGAAATTGGATTGAATCGTCGGGTAGTTGTCAACGCAAAGTATAAGGATACCATTATGGGATACATTTGGGTGCAGGAAATTGATGACCCATTAACTGAAGAAGAATTAGACTTTCTTTATGAAGTTTCCTTTCATGTTGGAAAACTAATTTATAAGAAAAATAAACTTAAGCAAAAAAAAGCAGAGGAAGTCGAAAACTTTTTTAGAAAAGTGATTAATCATGAATTTATGAGTGAAAAGGAATTAAAATGGGAAGCAACAGAGCTTGATATTGTGCTGCCCTCTATTTTTAGTGTGATGGTGGTAAATGCTATTCATGCAGATGAAGAACTTATCGAGGAATTAAAGGGAACAATTCGTTCTTATTTAAATTTAAAGGATAATACTAGTCATGTGTTGGTTTATCGAACAAATATTGTCATTATCGTAGGCTGTTATTCTCTTAAATATTCACCTGTAACAGCTGCCCTCCAAATTGTTGATAACTTATTAACAAACTTTGATGCAAAACGATATTCAAATATTTATATCGGCATCGGGAATGAGTATCAGCCTATTTTATCTATGCACAGAAGTTATAAGGAAGCCCTTGAGGTCATTTCGATTGCGGAAGATTTAGGAACACAAGAAAACCTTCCATATGAATATAACAAAATTGGTGCCCTTAGATATTTGGATGTTATTCAAGAGAAAAATGCTAAAACGAATTATACAAATAAAAATATACAGATCCTTCAAGCTAAGGATAGAGAAAGCCAAACAGAGCTTGTCAAAACATTGGAGTATTATTTAGTGAATAATTGTAAACTTAAGCCAACAGCTGAGCAAATGTTTATTCACCCTAATACATTAAATTACCGAATGAAACAAATCACAGAATTAACAACGATAGACTTTTCTGATTTTAATCAAAAGTGTCAGCTTTATCTTGACTTAATGGTTAGTAAAAGGGGCCGTCTTTAAACTCAAAGATTAAAAACCTTTTGGAACCGATTACATTATTGGTTGGAATTGAAGAAACGAGGCTGTTTCAAAGCCAGCCTCGCTATTTTATGATGGTCCATTTTCTGATATTACTTACTCGGATACTGTACAGATTTTACATGTTTAAAATTAACAAAGCTTACTTCTTCTCTAGCTGTAATTAATTCTACCATCGATCCTTTATATCCTTTTAATTGCCCTACTTTACGACTATTTTCACCTAAATCTAAGATAACAACTTTACCAATTAATTTTTTTAATTGCTCGTCTAATGAACGTGCTAGTGAAAGGGTTGATGGATAACTAGTAAACGTTGTTCGATCTAATGAATAGGGTACCTGATCTGGCTTATAAGGAATAAGCCACTTTAAGTGTTGGAAGGAAACATAGATCGTTTGATAAATAGGAGAATAAAATACGAAATAATCATTCAGCACATTAGTTACATATCCGTGAATGGCTTTATTTGTTATCATAATCTCTGAAAAAATCCCTTTTGAGTTTGTTAGTATTTTTCGTACTGATAAGGGGTCTTTTTCGTTTTCAAAAGGTTTATTTGAAGGATATTCAATTTCTTCATCATCTTCATCATCTATTGGATATAAAAGGTGAATGTGAGTGAGTGGAATGTAGTAAAAATCTTTTCCATTATATAAAACAATAATATCTGTTCCAAAGTCGATTAATAAACCGGTATGGTGAACTTTCCCTGGCAATTCTACACGTATATATCTACCAAGGTATAAATTAAAATTGTTCATTTAATTGTTCCTCCTTTTCTAAAAGAATAGCCATTCCGTCCAAAAGTAAAGAGCAAATAAAGATACGAATAGGCCAACGGGAATTACTAAAATTGTGACTTTAATATATTGTCCCCAAGTAACATTGATATTGTTTTTCCGCAGAATAAACATCCATATAAGTGTAGCTAATGTACCCATTGGTGATATAAGTGCTCCGATATCGCTTCCCAAAATATTTGCTAAATATGCTAGTTGCAACATCTCGATACTTAAGTTCATCTCTACAAATGCAATAGTTCCAATCATAACAGCTGGTAAATTATTCAAAACGTTTGAAAGGACTGTGAGCAGGAGTCCGGAAATCATGACTGTATTAAACCGATCAGAAATCATAGATTCTTTAAACATATCCACAATTAAATCGGATATACCGACATTATGCAGTCCATATACAAGTACATACATACTAAAGGCAAAGAGTAGAACATGCCAGGGGGTTTTCTTAAAAACATCCATGCTACCTTTTCCTTGCTTAAACCATCTTACAGCAATTAATAGAATGGCTCCGGCAATTGCAATAACCTCTAGTGGTATACCAAACGGAGTTAAGGTGAAGAAACTGGCCCTAATCAAAACCACTAGAACAATACATAGTCGAAATGTTGGCCAATCGATATTTAAAGAACCGTTCATACTATGATCAGATAAGGGGTGTTCAGGAAGGACCTTTTCTTGGTTCCAGTTTCGGTATTGCAGAGAATATGAAGGGATTTTCTTAGGAATATCTTTTCTGTAGTAGATAAAAAGTAAGAATGAAATGGTTAATATACCTAACATCGATGGGATAAACATCATAGCTACATAGGTATTTAAATCAAGTCCCACAATCTTTAATGCAATTAAATTGGCAATATTACTAACTGCAATTGGTGCACTAGCAGCTGTTGCAATTAGTGCACCAGACAGTAAATAGGGTAATTGTTGATTTGGTTTTAGTTTAAGAAGTTTGATGATTCTTATAATGATAGGAGTCGTAATTAGGATGCTCCCATCATTATTAAAAAATAATGTCGTTAAGTAGCATAAAAGTAATGTATAGAAATAAAGTTTAATACCAGAACCTTCTGCTTTTTTTACAAGGTTGTAAGCAACCCACTTAAAAAAACCAACACTCTCTAGTACGATCGACATAATAATTGTAGAAATGATTGTGATAGAGGCTCCGCTTACAGTATTAATGATTTCCATAATATCTGATAAAGGAACAATCCCAACTAATAGAACAAGTAAAGCAGCAAGAGTTGTTGGGACTGTTTCGTTTATACCACGGGGCTTCCAAACGATAAGGGATATGGTTAATAAAAAGACCGCGATCATAAAGGAGGTTTGGAAGCTAACCATTTTGTTCCACTCCTTTTACGAAAGTAGATTCTTTTATATATAGAATATGAGGTTCTGTTTTTTCTGTATTTTTAGGTGGACGTAGTATCGTGTAGAATATGGAACCAGCAAGTACGAAAAATATAGATATAATCATATTAAACACCTTCTTTCTATTTTGTCTGATAGTTGAGTGTTTTGTTAGAGAAGAAGTCTTAGTCAATAAAGCCTTCAGCCCCAAGCTAATAACATAAAAAATGAAATTTTGATTGTGTTAACATTTAAATAAATCATCTCATTTGAGCTTATGCTTAGCTTGAGGCAATTTTTGAAGTAGGGATTTTGGGAGAACATTCATATGTGGAAGTGCAAACTTGAATATGATGTTCCTTAGCTATGGCTTTTAGCTTTTTTTAGTGTTTCTTCGATATTCATGGATAATGACTTCAAAATTAATTCATACATAGCTTTTTTGTTACTTCTATTTGTTTTTTCAGAGTCTTGTTTTTCACTTTTTCCTTCTTCTTGCTTTTTCGATTTTTCAGCTTTCTTTGATGATCCTTTTTCTTGTTTTGCATTTTTTTCATCTTTTTGAGAAGAGTTTTTCACTTGTTCTTGATTATTTTCACTTTTCTCCATAGAAGCATCTTGTTCAGTTGCATTTTCGTTAGCTTCATTCTCATTTACATTATTATTGCTTTCGCTTTGTTGCTCATTTCCTTGATTTTGTCCTTGCTTTTTCATATCATGTACTGAACCTAAACAAATGTTTCGAATGTGGTAATTAGTAAGGCGGTGAACTTTTTCATGGTGAATAATTGTTACGTAGTTGTTTGTCATATCTGCTAGTACACCTTCAACACTTTCAGGACCGCGGTTGATTGATACCCAGCTATGTTGGAAACTAGATAGCAAGCTTGAGAAGTCAGCGGCTGGAAGTTCATAATTTGCTTCAACGTTTGTAGATGATTCATTATCAAGGCTCACACTTTTAATGTGATGAGTTTGACAATGGATCACCCCGTATTCTTCAGTTTGGATAGAAACATAATCATCAGCAATTCCTAGTAAGGTCCCTTTAATACTATTAGGACCACCTCTATCCACCTTAATGCTGCTGCCTTTCATTAGTGAAAGGACATCTCCAAAAGAATCGGCTTCAAGAATTTGTTGGTTTTCATTTACTTCATTAGATAGGGTACTAGTTTTTGAGTCTTCAATAACGCTTTTTAAATGGGATGTATTATAGTAGATAACCTCATTTTCATTACTTAATAGTGCAAGATAGTCATCTTTTACATGAAGCAATAATCCTTCTTTTGATTCGGGACCTCCTTTGTACATACGAACATGTCTGCCTACTAAATTTAACAAATAAGACAAGCTTTCCATTTTTTTGCCTCCCTAAAAATACTGTAATTATATTTGTACTGTAATTATATGTGTCAGGGGACATATTGCGCTAAGCGATTGTCACATATTGGAAAATTCCATGATATACTCAGGGGCAAATAGACTAGTGGCAGATAATTTAGTAATTTAGTTTAGTATCTTTTATTTATTTTTGTGCTATATACTGATAACCAGCCGTCAAGATGAACATATTTTAATAAGAAGAAACGTGAAAGAGAGGTGCTATAGACAATACAAAGTGAAGATTTAAAATGTTTTAGGTTGAGACAGGATGAATTATGGATCTCGAATTATGTAGCAAACGCTAGACTGAGAACAGAATATAAAATAGAACAGTTACTTTATAGTGAGGTGTCACAATTTCAAGAAATTAGTGTTGTTGACACAAAAAGATTTGGAAGAATACTAGTGTTAGACGGTATACCTCAGATATCAACTAAAGAAGGTTTTATCTATAACGAAATGATTAGTCATGTGCCAATTGTGACTCATGTACATCCAAAGAATGTGGGAATGATTGGTGGAGGGGACTGTGGTCCGGCACGTGAGGCTATGAAGTATTCTGAAATAGAGAAAATTCATGTCATAGAAATTGATCCGCAAGTAACAAAAGTGTGTAGGGATTGGTTGACTCCTGCTTCATATTATGAACAGGATCAACGATTTGCCATTATTCACGAAGATGGCGTAGATTGGGTTAAGAAACACAAAAACACATACGATGTTCTCATTATTGATCGCTCAGATCCAGTAGGTCCAGCAGCAAAGCTTTTCAATCAAGACTTTTACCAAGGTGTATACGAAAGTCTTTCGGAAGATGGAGTGGCCGTTTTTCAGTCAGGTTCACCATTTTATAATCAAAGAACACTTAAGAAGACCTTCAAATCGCTACAATCTTTATTTCCTATTGTACGAACGTATCTTGTTACGATTCCGCTTTTTCCATGTGGATTATGGAGCTTCACCATTGCTTCAAAGAGTTATGATCCTCTAACTTCTGATTTATCAAGGCTAAAGGATAAAAACACAAAATATATCAATTCATCCACCTACCAAGCTTCATTCGTCTTACCTCCTTATGTAAAAGAACTATTATGATAAACAAAGCAGAAAAAATGAGTAGTTGTTTATTTGCTACTCATTTTTATTTTTAAAGAGCTTTATTAGCTTTTGTAAACCTATATTATGTGGAGACTTGTGAAAACTTAAGATTTCATGGGGAGCGAAATTGAATGGATCAACAAGTATAAATATGTTAATAGGATATTGTTTGAAAGGAATTGATAAATGTCCTGATTTAATCCTTAATAAATGTAAGTTGAAATTCCCTTAAAAGCTCAGAAAATAATTCAATAATTTGGATAATATATTCCTTTCGCAATGTTCGAGATAACTCAATCTGAAAAGTATGGAAATTGGCACCATAGCCTTGGTGTTGATCACCATCACCATGTCGGTGAAATGTAATAGATTCATCTCCGCTAAATTTTTGATCAATCATAAGATTAATATCAGGTAATAGGTTGGCTCCTTTTTGTGCAAGTGCTTTAGTAAACCATTTTTTTACCTCAGTGGAACAGGATAGACCAAAAACTGTTCCTACTTCAATTCCATAAGGTCCATAATGTTCATCCTTCATACCATGAAACGAAAGATGAAGAAATGGTTGTTTTATCTTTTGTTGCCAGGGATCTACTAAACTGTGAGAAATAAGAATATCGTTTAATGCTTGTCGATATTCTTGTATAGCCAAGCTATTTTCGTTATTAGGGACTCTGTTTAAATCCGCTAAATTCCTAGAAACTGTACTTATAATACCAGCACATCCAGTTTGAATCATAATGCCTTCCACTATCTTATCAGTGAAAACATCTGCAGATGGAGGAGCAGCATGTAAAGCATCGGTAAGGCTATTAAGGAAACCATTCCCTCTATTATATTTTAAATAGCTTTTTTGGATATAATTCACTACTTTCTGACTCCTTCTTTTTTCATTAAAACATTTGCTATTAATAGAAAATGCAAATTTTTTTATAATGTGCTTCTCTTATAGACTTGTGCCTCCTATTATGAAACCTAATTTTGCTTGATAAGGAAAGAGAAGGTAAATGAAGGTAAACTTATATCCTTAAAAAGGCGTGTGACCTAGGGTAAACATACTGGAGAGTTATTTGTTCTTTCATAGTATATAAAAACTACTTTAGTCTTGAATAGAACAAACATCTCTATTAGTACATGGGTATTTATAATTTCTTAAGAAGTTTTTATAGAATTTTGAATTGGAGGTTATTGGTGTGGATTTGATGAAGGAGAGATTCTGGATCGAATCTGATAAAGAGTTAATGCTGCAAATCCTTAACTTGAATAATATTCCATCATTTGAGTTAATCGAACCTAATCAGTCCAAGTTTCCGATTATTGGTCGGAAATATGGTCAACATGGTGGAACAGATATATTCATGCTTCATACAAAGGAAGAAGTATTGAATCGAGAATATGATTTTTATACTAAGTTTTATTCTATTGAGAAAGAATATTGCATTGAAGTTGATGGACTTTCCGTTAGAGGGATCGAAGAGGCAAAGGTGAAACACGCTACTTTTAATGAGTTTCCTATCCGTACAGAAGCCTATGGATGGGAGTTTAGAAAAGTAGATGAAAAAACTGTACCAGAAGAATGGCTATCAATCGCTATTCGAGCATTATATGTCACAGGAATAGTACATGGTATTGTAAAAATGGGTGTATTATCAAATGGTTCTGTACTTGTGATAGATATTGACCCAATTAGGAAAGAAGAAATAATTGAGCAATGTAGCTCACCGCTATTATTTACAATAGGTGCCGATATAGAGTTTATGTTGAGTTGTAATCAGGAGCTTTTACCCTCTTCAACTTTCTTTACTGTTGATGGAGATGTTGGATGTGATGAGAGACAAATTGAAAAAGATAGTGGAGAATATGCTTTAGTTGAAATTAGACCTGAACAAGGTGATACCCCTGAGGAACTTTACACAAATATTGAAAGGGTTCTAGAAAAGGCATCAGACATGGTACCTTATGAAAACATCGAATTTTTTGCAGGGAGTATGCCATTTAGAGGGTATCAGTGTGGAGGGCACCTCCATTTTGGAATTCCAACCTCTCTTTCATTATTAAGAGCACTTGATTATTATCTAGCAATTCCAATTTCCATTATAGAAGAACCAAAAGCCGCTAAATTAAGAAGAAGAACAAACCATGGAGGACTAGGTAGATTTCGCAAAAAGAGTTATGGCTTTGAATATTTATCATTAAGTTCATGGATTATTGAGCCTAAGCTTACAAAATCTATTATTTGCCTAGCATACCTTGTTGCAGCACATCATGAGCAGTTACAAAATGATCTTTTATTTCATCCAGCTATTCAACGTGCCTATTATCATGCGAATATTCCTATACTTAAAAAGTGTTGGAATGAAATTAAGATACAGATAATGGAAACATCTAGTTTTCAAAAATTCGAGAAAGAATTGAACTATCTTTTTGAAACAATCGAAAAAGGACGTAACTTTTCAGAGAACAGTGATATTCGAAAAAATTGGAACCTAAAGGTACCCCCGCAGCTTTTTGATACAGGTTTCTCCATTCAAATTCCTAAAAAAATGCGCCAAAAATATAAGTTGAAAGAAGGGAGCACTGCCTTTGTAAGTGCAGGAAAAAGACTTTCACTAGCAAAAATTCATGCATATCCGTTTGCTTTTCAGAATTCAAATATTGTGCAACTTTCTGAAGCATTACGAGCAAAATTGCTATTACCAGTTGAGTGGAACCCTAGACTAAAAGCACATAATGGAGTCATACTTCTTGGACCAGTAATTGGTATCCTTGCGACAAAACCTTTTTACCGGCAAACAACATATTTTCAACATTTATTCCGCTTAGCGCAAGAAAAGCAAATACTAGTATATGTTTTTGAACCATCAGATATAGATTGGGAGAACCAAGTGATTAATGGAATTTCACATAGTGGTGAGGGAGTTTTTCCTTTTCCAGCGGTCATTTATGATCGCTATTTGATGAAGGAAAACACAAATATTATGTATGATATTGAAGAGGTAAGGACAAAGTTGCAGACGATTTATAATATCCCTTTTCTAAATCCGCCAGCATTATCTAAACTTACTGGTAACAAATGGTCAACGCATCAACTGCTAGTAAAAGAATATGAAGAATACCTGCCGCAGACCAAATTAATTGAACAGTTAAATGATGTCAAAACTATGCTAAATCAACACGGAGAGATTTTTTTAAAACCGTTAGATGGCTCGCTGAGTCAGGGAGTAATCCGAGTTGTACAGACACCTAGTGAAATTATAATGTTTCATAAAGGGAATAATCAGCAAACTTGTTATTTTTCTCATGTTGAGGATTTACTTCTTCAATTATCAGCTCTCATTCAATCAACTCCTTATCTAGTTCAAGAGGGGATTCGTCGTAAAAAGTTTCAGGATAAAAATGTTGAAGTACGTGTGTATATGCAAAAAAACGAAAAGGGTATTTGGTTAAGGACTGGAATGGTGACACGACTTACTAGTGAGGGTGTCATGACAGAGGATCTCGAGGTAAATATGAGACTAAGTGTTGTGATGAATGAGCTGTATGAAGATCCAAATGATAGGCGTAACATGACAAACCAGTTGGGGAAGATCGCTCGAAATATTGTTGCAACTGTTGAAGAAGAGGTTGGAGTGTTTGGAGAGATAGCTGTAGATCTATGTATCGATCAATGTGATTCAATTAAGCTTTTAGAAATTAACTCTAAACCGGATAATTTATTTTCCCAAATTAAAGCATATAAACTACGCTCATTAGCTGGGAATCGATTGCTTAATTATGCAGCTTCACTTGCTGGTTATCATGACTAGAAATATGGATAACATTTGACTTCTATTGACTCAATAATAATTGAGATTAGAGACTGTTTCTTACAACAGTCTTTTAATTATGCCAGAAATCCTGCTAGAAAATATGACAAAGATACTGTTAGCTATACAGATTTTTGAGAAAATTTTTTTAAGTTCCATATCCATACTTTGAAAGGAGTGTTTTCCATGCAAAGGCAAAAGCTTTTAATAAACAATGAAAGATTGAAACATGAGCTTGAGATTTTTGCAAGCTATGGAAAAACCGAAAATAATGGGGTGACAAGATTATCATTATCCCCGGAAGATATTTCAGTAAGAAACCATTTTATTTCATGCTGTGAAGAGATAGGAATGGACATAAAAGTTGATGATATGGGAACGATTTATGCGACACTCGAAGGATTAAGTGAAAAGCCTCCAATCGTTATTGGTTCCCATTTGGATACTGTGAAAAAGGGAGGGAGGTTTGACGGAGTACTTGGTGTTGTAGCGGGTCTTGAAATTGTAAGAACAATTGTGGAAAATCAACTCACACCTGAAATACCGATTACGATTGTAAACTTTACAAACGAAGAAGGAGCAAGATTTGAACCATCAATGATGGCATCAGGGGTATTATCAGGTAAATTTGATAAAGTTGAGATGATAAAAAGCAAGGATGAAGAAGGGATAAGCTTTGCAGAAGCGTTACATAAAAGCGGATTTGAAGGAGATATTGAGAATCGGTTAAATAATGCAACAGCGTTTTTAGAATTACATATTGAGCAGGGACCGGTTCTAGAAAGTGAGAGCTTATCAATTGGTGTCGTCGATTGTGTTCTTGGTATGGCGTGTTATGAAATTGAAGTAAATGGTGAATCTGATCATGCAGGGACAACACCAATGAGTATGAGAAAAGATGCATTATTTGCGACAACTCATCTCATTTCCTTCATTCGTGAAAAGATTGGAGCTATTGATAAGGAGGTTGTCTTTACAATAGGAAGAATGAATGTATTGCCTAATATCCATACGGTCATTCCGAATAAAGTTGTATTATCCTTTGAAGCAAGACATAAAGATCCGAAAATTATTCAGAAAGTAGAGGAAATCATTCTATCGCTTCCTGTTCATGTAACAGAAGGATGTGAGGTGAGTATAAGGAAATTATGGGATCGTGAAACGGTTTTATTTGATCAAAAAATGTGTTACCTATTAGAGGGATCGACTAAATCATTAGGGTACAAATATAAAAAAATGGTGAGTGGAGCAGGGCATGATGCTCAATTTCTAGCAAGCTTTGTTCCAACTGCGATGTTATTTGTTCCGAGTATAAACGGAAAAAGTCATTGTGAAGAGGAACTTACAAGCTGGGAGGACTGTGCTAAGGGAGTAAATGTTTTATTGGAGGCTGTATTGGAGTTAAATTCGAAGTGATAAAAAACAACCAATTGATCCATCAATTGGTTGTTTTTGTTTATGCTTATTGATCTGGATAGGTTTTTCTTAAGAAGTCAATGGATTGAACAATAAGTTTCTTTAGCACTTCTACATCAATATCAGCTACTTTGTTAATATAAACACAGGCTTTCCCTGTTGTGTGCTTTCCGAATTTTTCCAGAAGCTCCTCGCGTTTTGTATCACCAGTAGCAAAGTATAAGCTGATTTTCGCTTTTCGAGGAGAAAACCCTACAAGAGGTGCATCGCCTTCATGCCCTGTTTTGTATTTGTAGTGATATTTTCCAAATCCAATAATACTTGGTCCCCACATTTTGGCTGGATAACCGGATGTTTCTGTGAAAATATCCAAAAGCTTGTACGCATCCTCACGTTTTTTAGGATTCTCTACGGCTTCAAGAAATTCAATTACATCTCTGTCATTTTCCTTTGTTTTAAGCTCGTACAAAAGGTTTCCTCCTATCTAGTCGACAAGACCTAAAGATTTTAACCCATTATATATACCTGAGTTGGTTACTTTTGTTGTTTTATATTTTGCATATTGAAAAAGATCAGGATGTCCGTTGCCCATCGCGAAGCCTTCTCCGACAACACTTAACATCTCCTTATCATTCATTCCATCACCAAATGCAATGGACGCTTCCTTTGGAATATGTAAAAGTTCTAAAATATGCTGTACAGCAATCCCTTTGTTGACATTATCGCGAATGACGTCATAGCAATGACGTAGCCCATCAACATTTACCTGTGATAAATGAATGGATGGATCCGCTTTTTCATATAGAGCTGGTTCATTTTCACTCAGGTTTATAAGTGTAATTCCCAGTATTTTATCAATAACATCTTTAGAGTATGCATTATTTTTTTGTAAGTGGAAGGAGGAAATGAAATCCTTTACAACAGGACTTTCTAAATCTGAAAAGATATTCTCCGTATTTGTATATAAAACAAGTTCGTGTCCATTGTCCTTTGCAATGTCAACGAAGCTTTCGACTGTTTTACGACTCATGGGAGATCTGAAAATATCCTGATTTTGATGGATAGCATAAGCCCCATTGTATCCGATATATGATGTGATGTTTAATTCCTCTGCAATATGTGAAATTTCATGAAGTGGTCGACCTGTTGCTAAAAACACATCAATCCCCTTTTTCTTTACTTCTGCAACTGCTTTTTTTGTTAAATCTTCAATCGTATCATCTGGTCTAAGAATGGTGCCATCAATGTCCAAAAATAAAATTTTAAAGTCTGCCATCGTCTCTTCACAATCCTTTTTTATGTCTTTTTATACTATTACAAAACTTCAACGTTTAAGCAAAACTAAGACTTTTGCTTTTTAGTCTTTATCAATTAGCTAAGTTTTTCTATCTCATTTTCCCATTTTATCATAGAAAATTCTGTCATTACATTTTATTGAAGATGATCAATCAAAAAATATTTAGGAAAAACAATTATTTTATGTTTATTTTTCATTTCTAGGGTAATAATAAAAATCGAAATTATCATCAAACTTGTTTTGATTGATTTAGGAGGAAATATTGAAATGGCACAAGGTAAAGTAAAATGGTTTAACTCAGAAAAAGGTTTTGGATTTATTGAAGTTGAAGGTGGAGATGATGTATTCGTACATTTCTCTTCAATTCAAGGCGAAGGCTATAAAAGCCTAGATGAAGGTCAAGAAGTTACATTTGATATTGAAGAAGGTAACAGAGGACCACAAGCTGCTAACGTTCAAAAAATATAAAACCAATTAAGCCATATAAAGGGCAGTCCCATAGGGATTGTCCTTTTATTTTACATGTCTTATTAAGAAAAAACTTGGCGGCTGTAGATGGATTGGCAAATATTTTTTCTTGCATTTTCTTCTAAAAGTCATTCTTACAATTTTTAAAAATATGTTTTATAATAACAAGCAATGATTCTCTTGTTTTTTACATGTAAGTGGAATGTGTTGTGAATAAAGGAAAACGCTTTCGTCCTCTGCTTGCAAATAATGATAAAGGATTTTACGATGATGACACAAAAACCGCTTCTTCCGTTACGTACATTTATGTTTTTTGTTAGCGCAATTGGCTCAATGGTTGTTAGTTTTTTGCCAATCTATTTTCAACACAAGGGCTTTTCTAGTTCGCAGATTGGATGGTTTTTAGCCATAGGTCCTTTTGTCGGTTTGATCGCCCAACCTATTTGGGGCTATGCAAGTGATAAATATAAAACGGTTAAAAAAATCTTATTTACCTGTTTACTTGGATTTGTTGCTTGTGTTATTTGGTTATTCCAAATTGATTCTTTTTTCTGGATACTTGTCTCCGGTGCCTTCTTTTTTTTCTTTTTCTCACCTGTAAATCCATTAGCTGATAACTTAGCGAAACGACAATCCCAGCTTCACGGGGTAACATTTGGATCAATTAGGATGTGGGGATCAATTGGATTCGCTCTTATCTCATTGTTGAGTGGCTATTTACTTTCGTTGTTTGGAATAGGATTTTTAATCTATCCGATTACGGTTTTAGCTATTTTAACATGCTTATTGTCATTGTTTTTGTCAGATGCAAAAGCAGGGACGAAAAAAGTGAATTATAAAGATATTAGCTTGTTTTTTAAAGATCCTTCATTAGTTGCTTTCTTTGCTCTGATTGCACTAGTCATGCTAACCCATCGTACTAATGATTCATTTATTAGTTTATACTTGTTAGAAATGGGCGGTAACGAGATGTTAGTTGGGTGGATCTGGTTTATTGGTGTTTCAAGTGAAGCTCTTCTGTTCTTTTTAAGTGCAAGATGGTTTCGTGCTTCAAATCCGACCATTTACATTATTATTGCTGCGGCCCTTTTTAGTGTAAGGTGGATCTTAACTGCACTTGTTAACGATCCTGCAATGTTAATATTGATTCAAGTCTTACATGGAGTGTGCTTTGCAATCGCTTTCCTTGGAGCTCTGGAGTATTTGTATAAAGCTGTTCCAGAAGAATTACAAGCTACTGGACATATGATGTTTGTTGGAATCTCTTTTGGAATTACAGGGATCATCGGCTCTTCCTTTGGAGGAGTGATATTTGAAAACTTGGGTGGGTCAACACTTTACTTTATGCTAGCTTGTTCATCTATACTAGGTATGATCGGTTTCATCTTTTTTTATAAAAAAGAGAAAAAGTTACGAGTGCAAAAAATGGAGAAGGGGATTGAAGTGTAAACGAAATAATTTGGAATGGGGATCACCCGAATGGTAAGGGTGATCTTTTTTTGCAATAAAATGACAAACTATCAAGCAAGTACGAAAACTGACATGTATCCTTACTCTTGTAAAAAAATCAAGGAATGTTTCTTCTTTTTTATCAAAGTTGCATGTCCCCTTAAAAGAATTATCGTAAAATTTCGCCAATTTTCTACGGAAATCTGCCTGTATATTGTTTTCCGTTAAATCTGCAAAAACCCTTAGTACATGCTAAAAAAATATAATAAGAAGAAGGAAAATGTAGAAGTTTGTCTTTTAATGTTAATGAAAGCCCTTTCATTAGTTATTTACAACGGTGAAATGCGAGAATATAATGATAGCAACCAATAAGTTTATTGGTTAAACAAAAGGGGAATAGGGGGAAGTTGCATGTTAAAAACGCACGGTTTACAAAAGTTTGTTTTGGTACTTTTTAGTTTGATTCTCTTATTAGGTGTGACAGCATGTAGTAATAATGAAACCTCTAACGAAGGCCAAGAAGGAGGAAGTGGAGGTAAAACAAAGCTGACAATCTGGTTATGGCCAAACATGGGGATTGAAAAGCAAATTGAACAATATGCTGAAGAGAATGACATTGAAATTGAGATTCAGACTTCAGAATTTGCTGACGTACATAGCAATTTAACCACAGCATTAGCGGCTGGCAGCGGCGCACCAGATATTTCTGCTGTTGAGGTTAAAGGGATCGATAAAATGAAAGCAAATCCAGAACATTTCCATAATCTTCTTGACCTAGGTGCAGAGGAAGTGAAGGATGATTATTTGGATTGGAAATGGCAACAGGCTCTAACCGCTGATGGCAATTATTTATTAGGATTACCTACTGACATTGGGCCTCAAGCGATGGCGTATCGCTTAGATATTTTCGAAGAAGCTGGTTTACCAACAGACCGCGAAGAAGTAGCAAAACTAGTACAAACATGGGATGACTATATTAAACTTGGTGAACAAATCAAAGCAAAAACAGGGAAAGCGTTAATCGACTCTCCAAATGGTGCTTATACTGTTATGGAAGGTCAAGGAGACGAGAAATACTATGATAAAGACGGTAATGTCATCGTTCAAGATAACCCGCAAATTAAAAAGGCGTATGATTTTGCTTCACTTATCATTGAAAAGGATTTATCTTCAGGCTTTGAGCAGTTTTCTTCGGAATGGGGAACTGGTATGAATAATGGGGATTACGCAACAATCCTTGCACCAGCATGGATGATGACATCGATGAAAGCAACTGCTCCTGATGCATCTGGAAAATGGGATATTACTCTACTTCCTGAAGGCTCTGGTAACTGGGGTGGATCTTTCTTAACCATTCCTAAGCAATCAAAAAACGCTGAAGAAGCATATAAATTAATTAAATGGCTACTATCACCAGAACAACAATTAGTAACGTTTAAAGAATCTGGGAACTTCCCTTCAACACCTGGAATCTATGATTCTGAAGAAATTCAAAACTTTACAAGCGAATACTTCAATAATGCACCTGTAGGTAAGATTTATGCAGAAGCAGCACAACAAGTTAAGCCAATTATCGAAGGACCTGAGTCCATCCAAATCGAGACAATTATTGGTGATGCCATCACTCGTGTGAAGGATGGTCAAGATAAACCTGATGCAAGTTGGGATAAAGCGATGAAGCAGCTTGAACGTGAGCTAGCTCGATAAGGAACATGTTCATTAGTCAAGGTGTAAGCGGTTAAATTAAGGGGAGACTGATCATCTATCAGTCTCTTACCTTTACTAAGGTTAAAAAGGGGGAAAAAGGGTTGGCCTCAAATTTAGAAGTGAATAAAAAAAGTGCCATAACTGTCACAAGCACAAAGAAAACGTTGAAACAAACTACAAAGGATCATATTTCAGGGTATTTATATATTGCTCCGTTTTTTATCATTTTTGGAGTATTTGGACTTTTTCCTATTGTGTTTACCGCTTTTATTTCACTCCATAAATGGAATATTTTGGGTACTCGTGAATTTATTGGATTTAAGAACTACCAACTCCTTTTTACAGATCCTCTTTTTTGGAAGGCGTTAGGAAATACCTTTAGTATATGGGTAATTTCAACTTTGCCTCAACTATTTTTGGCCTTAGTTCTTGCTTTTATTTTAAATTCTGCATTTCTTAAAGGGAAACAGTTCTTTCGTTTAGCTGTATTTTTACCAAATATTACATCTGTCGTGGCTGTTGCTATTATTTTTGGTGCTATTTTTGGAGAAAAATATGGTGTATTAAATTATTTATTATCTTTTATTGGAATTGATCCAATTAACTGGAAAGGTTCATACTTTGGAACACATGTTGCGATTGCATCGATGGTTATGTGGAGATGGACAGGTTATAACACTATCATTTATCTTTCAGCATTACAAAGTATTTCAAAAGATTTATATGAAGCGGCTACGATCGATGGAGCAAGTAAAATGCAGCAATTCTTTTACATAACAATTCCAATGATCCGTCCGATGGTGATATTTACGGTTATATTATCGACAATTGGTGGCATGCAAATTTTCGCTGAACCACAAATGTTTGCCGGTGCTGGTGGAGGAGCGCTAGATCAAGGATTAACAATGACACTTTATTTATATGAAGAAGCATTTGTACGTAATTCATTTGGATACTCGTCAGCACTTGCTTGGGTTCTGTTCCTAATAATTGTCTTGTTCTCCCTTGTGAATCTATTCATCACTAATCGTATTAAATCTGCTGAATAAGGATGTGAGCGTATGAATGAAGTTGGAGTTAAATGGTATAGTCCAGGAAAATTATTTACTTATCTTGTGTTAATTATTATTTCTATTCTATCAATCTTTCCTTTTTATTGGATGTTTGTTATCGGATCAAATCATACATCAGCTATTAATAAGTTTCCACCTGCGTTTATTCCTGGTGCGAGCTTTTTCCAAAATGCCCAGAATGTATTTATTAACATTGATTTCTTTAAAGCGATTATGAACTCAGTTGTTACATCAACCGCAATCACGGTTTCAGTATTATTCTTTTGCTCATTAGCCGGGTTTGCATTTGCTAAATTAGAATTTAAAGGAAAGAAGTGGCTATTCGTTTTCATCATTGCAACGATGATGGTTCCTGCACAGTTAGGAATTATTCCTTCCTATATGATTATGGCAAAATTAGGATGGATTGATAGCTTAAATGCAGTAATTGTACCTGGGATGGTAAACGCATTCGGAGTTTTTTGGATGAGACAATATATCGGGGCTACTATTCCAAATGAACTTTTGGATGCAGGAAGAATTGATGGTTGTTCGAATTTTAAGCTTTATTATGCTGTTGTTCTTCCGTCTGTTCGTCCAGCACTTGCTACATTAGGGTTAATCACATTTATGAATGTTTGGAATGACTTCTTATGGCCGTTAGTTGTGCTAAAAGACAGAAGTGTTCATACCATACAGATTGCCTTGAAAACACTAAATGGTGCATATTATCAGGATTACGCTATGATTCTAGCAGGAACGTTTATGGCAACACTCCCAATATTAATCGTCTTCCTTATGTTCAGTAAACAATTTATTGCAGGCTTAACTGAAGGATCAGTCAAACACTAGGAAAAGAGTCGTTGGCTCTTTTCCTCTTTCTATTTGGCAGTTTATCAAATAATTATTGTTTTTATATAGATAGCGGGGGTGAAGGAAATCGAAGCTGTTATACATATGAAGGAAGTGGAAAAATCTTATGGAAGTGGCCATGGTAAGGTACAGGTATTAAGTGGAATTAATCTTTCGATCTATAAAAACCAAGTCATTGCTTTAAAAGGGAGATCTGGTTCTGGAAAAACGACAATCTTAAATTTAATCGGTGCCCTTGACCATCCAACCAAAGGGGAAATTTATTTTCAAGGACAATCCTTAAGTCTATTAAATGAAAAACAGCAATCAGAGTATCGGAGAACAAAGCTTGGATTTATTTTTCAATCACATGGACTTATCCCTTTAATGACAGTTGAAGAAAATATAGAATTCGGCCTTAGAGTGGCTGATATCCCAAGAGAAGATTGGGCTAAAAGAGTAAAGGAGGCTATTGAATTAGTAGGATTAACAAATAGGGCCAAGCATCGTCCGTTTGAACTCTCTGGTGGGGAACAGCAGCGTGTTGCAATTGCGCGGGCAATCTCGATAGTACCACCACTCATTCTTGCAGATGAACCAACCGCAGAACTTAACAGCACCATCGCCTTTCAAATCGTTTCAGCATTTAAAGAACTTGTAAAAACAAAAAACATAACGATGATTATGACAACACATGATCCAGCTGTAATGGAAATGCTTGATAAAGTTTACACATTGGAGGATGGAAGGATTGACTACAAATAAACAAACCCGATGGATTACTTATTCTTTGATATCCGTTGCCATGATTTTTCCGTTATCAGCATGTTCGCTTCTTCCTAAGGAAGAACCTGTTTTAGCACCTCCATTAGTAGAGCCTGCAAAAATTGAATACGATGTAGCTGAGGTGAAAAAAGGAGAGCTTGTAAAGCATGTAAAAGGCTTAGCAACTGTTACACCACTTGAAAACGAACCACTATCATTTTCGCAATCTGGCGGGCGTTTGAAGAAGATTCATGTAAAAAAGGGTGATCCTGTAAAGAAAAACCAAGTCGTTGCTGAGCTTGATTCAGGAAGTCTAGCATTTGAATTAGAGCTTGCTGAAATAGAATTAAAGAAAGCAGAGATTCGTCTTAAGCAGGCAAAGGGACAGGGAGCTGATTCCTATACGATAGATTTAGCAGAGCTGGATGTGGAAAGTTTGACCATTCAAGTGGAAAAATTAAAAACTGAGATGGAAAAAACAAAACTTTTGTCTCCGTTAACTGGGATTGTGACATTTGTAGAGGAGAAAAAAGCTGGAGATATGATGGAGGCATTTCAACCAGTCTTACAGGTGGCAGATACATCGAAACTTCAGTTAGTCTATACAGCTACAAGCGCCAATGAATTGAACGAAACGAGGATTGGAATGGACGTAGAAGTAGTTTCAGATGGAAAAAGAGTCAAAGGAAAAGTCGTCCAAACACCTTCAGAAGTTCCTCGTGAAAAATTAGAAGAAAATCCGGATTTATATCAACGTAGCATATTTATGACAGTTAAAGAATTATCAAAAGAAACTACTGTTGGGGACTCGGTTGACTTCGATATTATTACAGCGAAAGCGGATAATGTGCTGATCATCCCTAAAGGGGCATTACGAAGTTTAGCGGGACGTACATATGTTCAAGTTTTAGATGGTGATGCTAAGAGAGAAATTGATATTGAAACAGGTCTAATCTCAGCAACCGAGGTTGAAGTAATTAGTGGTTTAACCGAAGGAGACACAGTGATTTTGAAGTAAAGGGGGGATCATGAAATTGGCACTTTTTAAAATTATCATACAAAAAATGTGGAATAATAAATGGCTTACTTGTAGTTTATTTCTTGGTTTATTTATCACAGTATCTCTTGTTTCAAGTATTCCCACCTATACTTCAAGTGTTCTTCATAAATTACTAGTTAAGGAATTAGAACAATATCAAACGAAAAAAAATAACTTTCCCGGGGAATTTTCTTTTATTTCATCTTTTGAAGAAAACCAGGATTCAGTAAAAGCAACAGAAAATCTTGAAGCAATTAATGAAGAAATGATGGACCGGAGTAACCTTCCTATATTAGTAAAAGCAACGATTTTAAGTACGGTCCCTTTCGATATTTTTAATGAAAATAAAACTGAAACTGATAAACATGGACGATTTATTCGTTTAACTGATGTTGAAAAGCATATTACAATTACTGATGGACGTATGCCTTCTGAAAAAAGTAAAGATGGAATCATAGAAGTCATTGTTCCTGAAAGATCTTTGCAAAAAAGAGGGATTGTACTAAACACAACATTAATTGCTGTCGAGGGAGATCTTGAATTAACTGTCATGCCAGTCGGGACATTTCAAGCAAAAGATCAAAATGACCCCTATTGGTCCATTCCCCCTGAACGCTACACAGATGATTTTATAGTATTAGATAAAACATACCAAGAGGTGTTTTATCAAAAGGATTTACTATCATCAGTCCGGTTTTTCTCAGCCTTTGATTATTATTCCATCACAAATGAACACATTTCTTCCTTACTAAGGTTAAAGGATCAAGTAAAGGCAGAAGCAAGTGAGATTGTGAATACACCTGTCATGGTCCAATTTCCTATCTCAGATATCCTTTTTTCTTATGAAAAGAAAGAGGAGCAGCTAAAAACGATGCTATGGTCCTTACATGTCCCAGTGCTTGTGATGCTTGCATTATACCTCTTTATGGTTTCAAGGCTAATCGTCAGCAGGCAATTAACGGAAATTGCGGTTCTATCGAGCCGTGGTGCGACAAGATTTCAAATTGTGAAAATTTATTTAATAGAACTTGGTATATTAAGCATACTTGCCTTTCTCATCGGACCTTTCTTTGGCATGCTTTTATGCAAAATACTCGGTGGGACAAATGGATTTTTACAATTCGTCCAAAGGGAATCCTTGCCAGTAAGTCTTAACCTTGACTCCTTTCTCTATGCTGCATTCGCAGTGATTGCTTCAATTTTCATGGTGATGATTCCCGTTTTTCAAGGTTCAAATCAAAGCATTGTTCATCATAAACAAAATACGATGAAGTTAGGAAGAAAAACGAGATGGTCTATTCCATTCCTTGGCTTAGCGCTTATTGGGATTTCCGTTTACGGATTATTTGTTTTTCATAAAAGACAGCCAACTGTTACTCAAGAGTATTCAGCCGACCCTATATTGTTTTTTATTCCTGCTCTTTTTGTTATAGGTTTAGGTTTATGCCTTTTATATGTATATCCTCTATTTTTGGGGTTTGTGTATAAACTTGGGAAACGACATTGGAATTTATCGTTTTATAGTACGTTTATCCAGGTAAGTCGATCATTTCATCAATATCAATTTCTTATGCTTTTCTTAATTATGACAATAGGAATTGGGATTTTTAGTGCTAGTGCAGCTAGAACCCTTAATGAAAATTTCGAACAGCAAATTCGCTATGAAAACGGTGCAGATGTAACAATTGATGTAAAATGGCCGAGCACTGAAGTGTCTGCTAGTCCTTCTTTTTCACAAATGACATCCGAAGGAAATGGGGCTAGAGAAAGGGGAGAAACTGAAGCATCAAATGAATCAGCTGTCACGGAAACACAACTTGTCTACACAGAGCCTTCTTTTGAGCCATTCTTATCGTTGAAAGAAGTTGATCATGCTGCGAAGGTTCTGAGGTTTGATGGGATCAAAGCAGAGGCAAAAGGAAAGGCTCTTTACTCGTTTGAAGTGATGGGGATTGAACCAAATGAATTTGGACAAACAGCTTGGTTTAGCCCTAGACTTCTGCCACATCATTGGTACGAGTATTTGAATTTATTATCACAGGAGCAAAGCTCTGTTCTGATCTCAAGGTCTGTTTCAAAAACGCTAGGAGTAAAAGAAGGAGATTATTTAAAGGTTGAGGGAAAATATACAAACACGATGGAGGTCGTTGTGTATGGGATCATTGATTTCTGGCCGGGATTTTTAGCCGAGAAAACGGATGATGACTCCGAACCACCTGCTTTAATTGTTGCAAATTTACCTTATGTTCAAAATTCAATGGGCTTAGAGCCTTATGAAGTTTGGTTAAAGGTTAAATCAGCTTCATCAAGAGAGGAGTTGTATCAATCACTAGATGAAGCCAAAGTACCCATTATCACGATGGAGGATGTTCATCCAAAACTTGTTGATTTAAAGAATGGAGCTTTTCTATTAGGGTTAAACGGAACGTTATCATTAGGATTCATCGTCTCGATTATTATTGCGCTTATTGGATTTCTTTTGTTTTGGATTTTAACAATTAAATCACGAGTTCTTCAATATGGTGTATTTCGGGCAATGGGAATCCCGCTGAAAAAATTAATAGGAATTCTATTATTTGAACAAATCCTGACATCTGGATTTGCTTCGCTCATCGGAGTCATCATTGGTGGAATCACAAGCGTACTCTTTGTTCCATTGTTTCATCTATCAATGGAAAAGCAGCTGCCTTTTCAAGTCATTTTTGATCCGAGTGATGAAAGAAAAATCTACATTTTTGTCGCTTTCATGCTTTCGGTTGGACTCGCAGTTTTAGTTTTTCTTGTGAAGAAAATCAAAATTTATCAAGCAATCAAGTTAGGTGAGGATTAACATGATATTTTGCAAAGATTTGATCAAAATCTATAAAGTAGATGAAGAAAATGAAGTGATGGCGCTTCAGGGATTAGATTTAGAAGTAGATGAAGGCGAGCTAATGGGTATTATCGGCAGCAGCGGCAGCGGCAAATCAACACTATTAAATATGCTCGGAGGGCTAGATCGGCCAACAGCTGGTAAATGCTTTGTGGACGGAAAGGATCTACTACGCTTACAACCTAAAGAACTTGTAAGCTATAAGCTTGAAACAGTGGGCTTTGTCTGGCAAAACAACGCACGTAATATTATTCCTTATCTAACGGCAATTGAAAATGTCGAGTTACCAATGTTATTAAAAGGTAGACATAAGAGAGAGCGTGCAAAGGAATTACTTGAATTAGTAGGAATGGGACATCGGTATAAAAATAAATTAACGATGCTTTCAGGCGGGGAGCAGCAGCGTGTTGCGATTGCGATCGCCCTAGCCAATGATCCTAAGCTATTATTAGCAGACGAACCAACAGGTAGTGTAGACTCCAAAACAGCCGATGTTGTACTAGGTGTTTTTCGTGAGCTCAATTGCTCTCTAAAAAAGACAATTGTCATCGTATCACATGATACTGAGCTAACTAAAAAGCTTGACCGAGTTGTCGCGATAAGAGACGGTAAAACATCAAGTGAAATTCTCCGCAAAACATATATAGAGGATGAGCTTCAACAAGGAGCTATTGAAGAAGAAACACACGAAGAATTAGCTGTTATTGACCGAGCTGGCAGAATTCAAATTCCAAAAGATTACTTAGAATCAATAGAGCTCGGGGATTCCAATAAGCTGCGGGTCCAGCTAGAAGACGGACGGATTGTCTTAGTGAATCCGAAACAGAAAAGTGGTTGAATTTCTGAGATTGGAAAAAATAACGTGATTTTGCAAGGAAATAAGGAAGTTTGCAAAATTTGTACAGCTTTTGCGGAAAAGTTCCAGAATTCCCAAAGATTATATAACTACTCATGAGATGTAGCCATTTGAATTCAATCTAATGCAGATGATCGTGACGTAGTTACACTTACAGAAACTTTGAATCATTTCAAACTAAACGAGGTGAAAAAAATGAATTTTATGAACGGCAGGTTTTTTCGTGTATTAGAAGTCTTAATGAATTTCTTTTTACTCAATCTTATCTGGTTAATCTCATGTTTACTCATTGTGACGATTTTTCCTGCAACAGCAGCGATGTTTGCTGTTAGTAGGCAATGGATTCTTCATAAAGATGATTCTGTCTTTAGGTCGTTCTTTAAACATTTCAAATCCAATCTAAAACAAAGCTTTGTAATAGGGATCCTTTGGACAGGTTTAGCGTTCATTTTGTATATGAATATCCTTTTACTAACAGAGATGGAAGCAATTAAATTCGTCCTCCTCCCATTTGTGATTTTAAGTATGTGTGTTTTATTATTAACATCGGTTTTTCTATTCCCGGTTATGGTTCATTATGATTTACGTGTTCTTGACATCGTGAAAAATGCTTTTTTCCTTGCAATGGGTTTCCTTCCAAAAAGCTTATTAGGAATTGGAGTCATAGCAGGAATTTTCCTTCTATTCATTTGGCAGCCATTCACTATATTTATTAGCTTTAGTATCGGGTGCTATACTATCTTTCACATTAGCAAAAAAGTTTTTGATATCAAGCAGCCAGTTTCTCCTTAAATAATGCGAGAAAAAGAAATAATATGCCATACAATTGAGCCCTCTTCATATATATAAGTGAAGGGGGTTGTACGGTGAAATCGACAATTCAATTCTTTTTTAAACTTATTTATATACCAATCCTTATTCTCATCTTAATGTTTTGTTTAATCGGCATTTTAATAACGATGAAGGTGACGATTGATTCGTATAGTATTCAAAGAACAATTGGTTCGATGAATACAGAGCAATTATTTGTTCATTTTCTTCAGTCGGAGAACCATTACTTTTATCCTGAAGACGACAATCAATTCATGAAAGCCTCCAATTTATCTACTTTGGCCATTCAGCTTGCAACAAGCATCAAACCAACAGATACAAGAACATTTTTAGGAAATGAGCTCCCTGGCATGAGACTTTTTGATACAGAAATTGTGGTTGCAGGTGAAGGAACAGATTTAAGTAATATTCCATATGAATCACCGCCTCCAACAGAAGTTTTATTAAAGGAACGGAAAGTAGCAGAGGAAAAATTGGCAGGCAGGGATTCAGATGAAGATGAAAAACCTGTTCCAAATCCAAAGAATAAAATGGTGTTTATCTATCAAAGTCACAGCTGGGAATCATTTTTACCATTATTAGAAAATGCTAAGCAACCAAATGACGCGATCAGCTCTGATGAACGTGTAAATGTGATCGGACTAGGAAGTCGTTTAGCTCAAAATTTAATGAAAGAAGGCATAGGAGTAGAGCAGAATAAAACAAATATGACACAGGAACTGCATAGAAAGGGCTGGAGCTCTACCCGAGCATATACTCTTTCCGGTGAATTCGTTGAAGAAGCAGCAACAGCAGAGGAACATGACTTTGTATACTATCTTGATCTACATCGAGATTCAGCTCGTAAAGAAATCACAACGAAAACGATTAATGGAAAAAGCTATGCAAGACTTTATTTTGTTGTTGGAAAAGAAAATAAACAATATCAAGAAAATCTAGATTTCGCGAAAAAAATCCACCAGGAACTAGAGAAAAAGTATCCAGGAATCAGCCGTGGTGTGTTTTTAAAATCAAAAAGTGAAGGAAATGGCATCTATAACCAAGATGTCTCAAATAAAGCGATGCTATTGGAAATTGGAGGGGTAGATAATACTTTAGATGAATTAGAAAGAACTGTCGATGCGTTTTCAGAAGTATTTGCGGAATATATTTGGAATGAGCAGAAAGCAAAAGAGGTAAATGCGGAATAAAAAAGCCGAGATGAATGATCTGCACCTCCAATTGTAAGATTGTGTCTAACAATTGGGGTGCAGTTCAGAAACTCGGCTTTTTTACGTTTTAATAAATCTTTTAATAGTATTTAATATTTCCGTCACCATTCGGTTTATTCCATGTCCTTTTCATGATTAGACAAACAGCACCGATTATGAGTACAAACAATATACTTACAAAGAAACCAGGTCGGATAGATTTTTCCAGTAATGTTCCACTGATGGCTGCTAGGATTAATAACAGTCCAAGTATAGCAAGGACTTTATTCCAGATCTTTAATTCCAATAACTTAAAAGATGAACACACAATAAACAACCAATTATATAAAAGTAAAATTCCGGCAGCAGTTGTAATGTATTCATAAATTTTACCCGGCAGCAACAATGCAGTCACGATAGAAGCGATGAGACCTACAGTTGCAAGTCCTAATGAAGGCAATGGCAAGCTTTTAAAATTTAGCTTTTTTGAAAAGACTGACGGTGCATCACCATCATCAGCCAGGGTGACAAGAAGGTTTGTCACCCCATACAATGCTGCAGTCATTGTAGAAAAACCAGCAATAATAATCGCTCCATTAAATACATGAGGGAAAAAAGCGAGATTAAAATCAGCCAGTGCTGTCACAAAGGGACTTTCCTTGTCATGAAATGCATCGACAGAAGTTAAGGAAACGGCAAGACCAAGTGATAATACATAAACAGTTGTCAAACTAATAAGCATAAAAGATCCTGCCTTTGGAGCATCTTCTTTATTCTTTAATTGCATAGCCATAATTCCAATCACTTCGATTCCGCCATATGCATAAAAGGCATAAATGAGAGAAGCGTAAAAGCCCTTAAATCCTTCTGGGAAAATTTCACCAGGATTTAGTGGCACACCTGTTGGTTTTACACCATCTCCGTTGATCCATCCAAAAATGGCTGCAAATGCAAGGACAATAAACATCAAAATGGCTGCAAATTTTACAATTGCAAATATATTCTCCATTTTATCGAATCCCTTTGTTCCCGTAATGACAACAAGTATGGAAAGAATAGCATAACCTGCAGCAAAGATCCACAAAGGTACTTTAGGAAACCAAAACTGTGACAAAATGGCAAGAGCTGTTAGCTGACTTCCCATTACAAGGATATTTGAACACCAATAATTCCACCCGCACCCAAACGCAGCCCATTTTCCAAAAGCTTTGCCAGCATAATAACAAAATGAACCTTCTTGAGGGTCTTGTGCTGTCATTTTGGCTAGAACATTATATACAATATAAGTGCCTAAAGCTGCTAATAAAAAAGAGAAAACAATCGCAGGTCCTGCTATACTTACTCCAATGGCAGACCCGAGAAAATACCCCGTTCCAATTGTACAGCCAATTCCGATTAAAGAAAGCTGCCACCACTTTAAATCACCTTGTTGATCTGTTTTACCCATAAAAACTCCCTCCTCAACTTCCCTACTTAGTATTGTGGGATAGGAAGGATGTGATTATGTAGAGGACGCGAAAAAATTAGTGGTTATTTTAAGTATAGTTGTTTAGTAGAAGGTTAAAGTGTTTAAATATTAAGTTCCTGCTAACTGCTAAAACAAAAATTCCCCTATAAAAGGGGAGGGAAATTTTCCTTAAACTAATGAGTTGAATGAAAACCCATCTACTGAAGCAATTTTACCGCGCCACCATGTCCCGTTTGAACCTTTATCATTAGCATTTATATATTTTGCATTCTTTAGATGAATGAAGGTGAATGAATTTTCCTTATCTGTTGATTCTTTTTCTGTTTCTTCTTGTTTTTGTTTTGCATATTCTTCTTTTAGATCATGGAATTTTTTTGAAATGATTTTAGTCATGGTGCTATCTTGCAAGTTTTTTGATGCATCTGTAATTCCTTCATAGTAGGCTGTTGCACCGATTAATGTTCCAGAGATCATTGTCCCATTTACTGAAAGTGTGACATCAACCTCAATGCCATCTTCTTCCACTAAATCTAAAAACATTAACATAATAGCATCATTTGTACTCATTTGTGCTTGTTCCTTTGCCATAACCTACACCTCACATCTATAAACATTGGTATTGTTATCATGCCCTTAATTTAAAAGTTAAACAAAAAAATTTCTCTTATTAAGAAGATTGAACATTCAATCATAGCGGACAACTTCCTTCATATAATGTACAAGTTCATTAAAAGGAGAGAGTTAATTGAGTATTAGCATATTGGTCGGTTATATTTTTTTAGGTTTATCTCTTGCTGCTCCGATAGGTCCTGTGAATTCCGCTCGTCTTGATAAAGGGATCAAAAATGGTTTTTGGCATGCATGGATTGTTGGAGCGGGATCGATGATTGCAGATGCCATTTTTATGCTTTTGGTTTATTTAGGGATGGTGAATTTTTTAGATATTCCGGTTGTGCAAATTTTTTTATGGTTGTTCGGAGGGTTTATCCTAATTTATTCAGGTTTTGAAAGCATATTAGGTGTAAATCGAGTAAATCTTACATATAGCAGAAAAAAGGACTCATTAAGTAAGTGTTTTTTAACAGGGTTCATGATGTCAATTACAAGCCCTTTATCGATTTTATTTTGGCTTGGGATTTATGGCTCTGTCCTTGCAAAAACAGCACAATCAAACGGTACAAGCCAATTACTCATTTATAGTTGTATGATATTTGTGGGGCTAACATTATGGGATGTATTTGTTGCAGGTCTAACAACGGGTTTTCGAAAATTATTAAATGATACAAGCTTAAAAATAATATCGATCATTTCAGGACTATCTTTGCTGGGGTTTGGAGGTTATTTTGGATACCAAGGGTTGAAAGCGCTATTTGGTTTTTAAAAAAGACGATCACAAACATCGTCTTTTTTCTTTTTATAGGTAAAAAAGCTATGGTACCATTATATGGATAAGAAAAAATGGGAGAGGACCTATGACAACAATTATTGAGCTAGATCAAGTATCATTAAAAAGAAATGGACAGTGGATTTTACGAAACATCAATTGGCATATAAAAAAGCATGAAAATTGGGTTTTATATGGGTTGAATGGAGCAGGAAAAACAGCGCTCTTAAACATGCTCTGTGCTTATTATTTTCCAACTGAGGGTTCTGTGAAGGTACTAGATAAAGTCTTTGGGAGGGATTATTTAGCGGAAAAGTTACGCCAAAAGATCGGTCTTGTTTCTTCAAGACTCCAGCAAAAATTATATCCATCTGATAGTGCTTTTGAAATTGTCCTAAGTGGTGCATTCGCCTCCATTGGGTTATATGAAAAACCAACTGAGGAAATGAGAGAGAAAGCAGTTGGGTTATTAGAGGAGTTACATTGTCTATCTTATGCAAACCGGGCATATGAAACTCTATCACAAGGAGAAAGGCAAAGGGTTCTGATTGCTCGCTCTTTAATGGCGGATCCTGAATTACTCATTCTTGATGAACCTACAACGGGATTGGACTTTTTAGCCCGTGAGCAGCTTTTAGATGCCCTAACACGAATTTCAGAAAAAAGTACAGCACCGACTCTTTTATATGTTACACACCATGTTGAAGAAATTTTACCTGTTTTTACTAACACTCTCTTATTAAAAAGTGGTCAGGTATTTGATTCAGGGCTCACAAAGGACATGCTATCAGATAAAAAGCTTTCTGAACTATTTGAATGCGAAGTATCCATCACCTGGGAAAAGGATCGTGCAAGTTTAAGAAGAAAATAAAATAACGCGTTACCCAAATTGAGACTTCTCCTATTTATCTTTTGAAGATTAAAAGGAGGAGTCTCGTTCTATGAAGAAAAAAGTGATTACATTAGTTGGGTCTGTTGGAGTTGATACCTTTGGACACAGCATAGTTCTTCACATGATTTAATAAAATGTGAATAAGGGGCTAACATCTCGTTAGAATGGCTAGAAATGAGGTGTTTCATGTGATATTAAAATCTTTTGAAACAAAGCAAATGCTAGAAGCCATTTTAAATAGTATTGATGAAGCGATACATGCTGTTAACTATGAAGGAATAACGATTTTTTATAACAAGGTGGCTGCAAAGCACGATGGTGTTGAGATTGATGAGGTACTTGGTAAACATGTATTAGATGTGTTTCCTTCATTAAATAAACAAACAAGTACACTATTAAAAGTCATTGAAACAGGTAAGCCCATTTATCAGCAATCTCAAACCTATAAAAATTGCAAAGGGCAACTGATTGATACGGTTAATACGACACTGCCGATAAAAGTAGGAGACAAAATCGTTGGAGCTGTTGAGATTGCAAAGGACTTCACAAAAGTGAGGCAGCTTTCACAAAAGCTTCTTGAGCTTCATGAAAAGGTAAACGGACAACAATCAAAGCCAGTAGCAAGTACCGGTGCTAAGTACAAATGGGATGATATCATTTCGGGTTCTAATGAGATGAAACATGTAATCACACTTGCCAAAAAAGCAGCAAATAGCTCTTCACCTGTGTTGGTATTTGGAGAAACAGGAACGGGAAAAGAACTGCTTGTTCAATCAATTCATCATTCATCCTCAAGAAGAAATGGTCCATTTATTGCTCAAAACTGTTCATCTTTGCCTGAGTCTTTGCTTGAAAGTATTATATTTGGAACAAAAAAAGGGAGTTTTACTGGTGCGGTGGATCGGGCTGGTTTATTTGAATTAGCTCATGGCGGGACATTGTTCTTAGATGAGATCCACACGATGCCAATCGATTTTCAAACTAAGCTGTTACGAGTGCTTGAGGATGGCGTCATTCGTCGAGTGGGAGGAACAGACTCATATGCAGTGGATGTTCGAATTATTGTGGCCATGAATGAGCATCCTTCCATTCTATTAGACAAAAAGGTACTACGTACGGATTTATATTATCGGCTGAATGTGTTTTTTCTAGAGCTTCCACCACTACGAGATCGTAGGGAAGATATTGCTTTGCTAACAAATCATTTTATCCAGAAATATAACTATCATCTGAACAAACTTGTGATTGGATATGAGGACCAAGTGATAAACACCTTAAAAGCACACTATTGGCCGGGGAATGTAAGAGAACTCGAACATACTATTGAGTATGCAATGAATATGATCGAGGACGAAGATTTATTAACCGTAGAGCATTTGCCGTCATTTATTAAAAGAGAGAAACTGAAAAAGAAAATAGATATTCAACCGCTGCGAAAAGTCGTCGAGCAAACAGAGAAAAATATGATTGAACAGGCGCTACACACAACAAAAGGAAATGTACTAAGAGCATCGACTCTGTTAGAAGTTCCTAGACAAACACTGCAATATAAAATGAAAAAATATGGTCTTTTATAAATAATAGAGTAGTTACAATAGATCTAAAAGGGAATGGAGGTACCAGATGACAAAATCTAATGAACGAAAACAACTAACTGCGTCCGGCTATCATCTTGAGATTTTTCTAGATTATTTTAATAAACGAATTCGGATCGATCATTACCGGGGAAATATGACACAAATTATACAGGAAATTCGTCATGTTTCAGATCAGGACTTTTGTGAAAAAGTGATTGTTTATGCACGGCCAGAGCATTGGCAGGAATTATTGCGTCATGGATACGAATTAGAGGGTATTATTCCTGGATTTTTTAGGGGCACAGATAATTATATTATGACAATATATATAAAGAATGAAAGAAGAACAAGTCAATACTGGGTGAAAGAAAATCAAATTCTTCAAGACATCCTAGAAAAAACACCCGCTCTGAATAGTCGACCTGCTCCGGCTGCTTATTCTTTTCGAAAAGCGGAGCCGAAGGATGCGAAACAGCTAGCTCACCTTTACAATAAAGTATTCCAGGTTTATCCAACTCCGATGAGTGATCCGAAATATGTGGAAAACATCATTAAGGGTGAATCTTATTTTTATGTAGTAGAGTATCAACATGATATTGTTAGTGCTGCATCTGCAGAAGTGAATTTTATTTATCATAATGCCGAGCTAACGGATTGTGCGACATTACCTCATCACCGCAAGTATGGGTTAATGAAGAAACTGCTTAGTTTTTTAGAACAAGATTTAAGAAAAAACGGAATTTATTGTGCGTATTCATTAGCACGAGGTTTGTCTTTTGGGATGAATTCAGCCTTTCATCAGCTTGGATATCATTTTCATGGAAGACTTACAAATAATTGTTATATATTTGATAAGCTTGAAGATATGAATGTTTGGGCAAAGGATTTATCCCACTCTTAACGGGCCGTAAGACTCCCACCTCAAACTTCTGAGTTTATAAGGAAGGTAGGTGGGAGATAACTGCCTGTAAAGCTTGTTCAACTATGCATCGGTTGGATGAAAAAAACCATTGATGGCCGTTTCACTTTACCAACATAATTCACCATGCCAGATTTTCTTCATACTGCCGAATTTTCAGCAGGATTATTTTATGAAATGATGCTGGATTTTTGGCAGGTATGAAATTGAAATTCCTCTAATATTCATCCAAATACTACATAACAATAAAAAATGATTCCCTTGTTCTTCATAATAGGTTATAGAAACCAAAAATTTTTGGCCTGTGGCTAAGCGCTTCGATATCCAGCTCCAGCGCCCAGCAACTAGTGAACTTCCACTCCTCCTTACGATAAGTCAACATCGAATCGCTATCGCATTTCGTGTTTCCTTTGTCCGACTTAACGGGCAATAAAGTTGACTGCCCGTTAATGGCGGATAAGTCTCGCTATCCATAAGAGGGAAATATCCCCCTCCCTCTTATGGAAGTTTCGCTTTATCTCATACGGAATGCTCCAGTTCATACGTTGCTGAACGGGCGCTTCCGCTTTTGTTATTGGCACGAATTTTGCATATCTATTTTTGATAGCAAATGTAAGGGGGAATCATCATGTTACATGATTTATATAAACCGAAGCGCCATTGGAAAGACATTGAATTGTGGAAAGACGTTCCCGAGGAAAAATGGAATGATTGGATTTGGCAGTTAACAAATACAATTCGAACACTTGATGATTTGAAAAAAGTCATTGACCTTACTCCTGAAGAAGAAGAGGGAGTGAGGATTTCCACGAAAACGATCCCGTTAAATATTACTCCATATTATGCAGCCCTTATGAACCCTACTGATACAAGATGTCCGATTCGGATGCAGTCTGTTCCAATTGGTCAAGAAATTCATAAAACAAAATACGATTTAGAAGATCCTTTAGAAGAAGATGAAGATTCACCTGTAGCTGGTTTAACCCACCGTTATCCTGACCGTGTCCTTTTCCTTGTGACAAATCAATGCTCAATGTACTGTCGTTATTGTACACGCCGAAGATTTTCTGGACAGATTGGCATGGGTGTACCTAAAAAGCAATTAGATGCGGCCATTGAGTATATTCGTCAAACTCCAGAGGTACGTGATGTACTGCTCTCAGGTGGTGATGGCTTACTGATAAATGACAATATTCTAGAATATATATTAAAAAATTTACGTGCCATCCCACATGTTGAAATCATTCGGATTGGTACTAGAGCCCCTGTTGTTTTTCCGCAACGAATTACCGAAAATCTTTGTCATATTTTGAAGAAGTATCATCCGGTTTGGCTGAACACTCACTTTAATACATCGATTGAAATAACCGAAGAATCGAAGCGTGCTTGTGAAATGTTAGTTAATGCTGGGGTTCCTGTTGGAAACCAGGCAGTTATTTTAGCTGGGATTAATGACAGCGTACCGATCATGAAGAAGCTCATGCATGATTTAGTGAAAATCAGGGTTCGTCCTTATTATATTTACCAATGTGATCTTTCCGAGGGAATCGGTCACTTCCGGGCACCTATCTCAAAAGGTTTGGAAATTATTGAAGGATTGCGAGGACATACAAGCGGGTATGCAGTACCTACCTTCGTTGTAGATGCTCCCGGTGGCGGCGGAAAAATTACTTTGCAGCCAAACTATTTGATTTCACAAAGTCCAACAAAGACTGTACTACGCAATTTCGAAGGTGTGATTACATCGTATCCAGAGCCAGAGAATTATGTTGCTGGTCGAGCGGATGATTATTTTAATGAAATATATTCAGAGCATGACCTAAACCCATCAAAAACAGGAATTACCTCTTTATTAAATGACGAACAATTCAACCTTGTTCCAAACTCACTCGAACGCTATAACCGCAGACAAAGCTTTCATCAAAATCCAGCCTATTCAACATTAAAAGACAAACGTGAAAAACGTGATGAGCTAAAAGAAAAGAAATTTTTGGCTCAGCAAAAGAAGGAAGCAAAGGATGATTAAAGGAGGTGCACTCATAACAAATGAAATGTGAATGGTGTGAAGCTGAATCTGCTAAAGAGATAAAATGTACGGTTTACTGGGAGCTCCCTGATGGAACTAGGGCTATTGAAATAACGGAAACTCCTGGTGTTCATTGCTCATCATGTGGAATGGAGTATCAAACAGAGAAAACGATTGAGGAGCTAGAAGACCAGCTTATGCTAATAGATACAAAAAAGCTTGGTAAAACGATTGTATATGATTCTTTATTATCACAACCCAAATTACTAAAAAAGAACTACTTCAAATTTTGATCTTTGTCAGCAAGAGAGTGAGGCGATCGTATGAAGCGGTCTTTGTTAATTAAACCGAGTATGAATGAAGATTATCCTACTGTAACACATGGTGAAGGAATCTATTTATTTGACAAAGATGGCAGGAGGTATCTTGACGGGTCATCAGGGGCAGTGACAACAAGTATTGGTCATGGAGCCCCTGAGATTATTGAAGCCATGCATGATCAGGCAAAAAAAGTATCTTTTGTTTATCGTTCACAATTTACGTCAGAGCCTGCTGAGCAGCTAGCAGAAAAGTTAAATGAGCTTGTAGGTGCAGATGAGGATTATTGGTCCTTTTTTGTAAATAGTGGTTCAGAAGCGACTGAAACAGCGATGAAAATTGCCATACAGTATTGGCAAGAGCAAGGGAATTATAAAAAGCATAAAATTTTATCCAGATGGGTGAGTTATCACGGAATTACACTTGGTGCTTTATCAATGTCAGGACATGTGAGTCGACGTGAACGATTTGTATCCATTCTTGAAGATTATCCATCTGTTTCAGCTCCTTATTGCTACCAATGTTCATTACAGCAAACATATCCAACTTGTCAGCTCGCCTGTGCAAATGAGATTGAAACAGCGATAAAAAGGATTGGTCACGAGCAAATAGCCGCTTTTATAGCAGAGCCGATCATTGGAGCAGCAGGTGGTGTGGTCGTTCCTCCAGATGGATATTATCAACAAGTAAGAGAGATTTGCGACCGATATGACATCCTGTTTATAGCAGATGAAGTGATGACAGGCATCGGACGCACTGGTGAAATGTTTGGGTTACATCATTGGGGAGTGCAAGCTGATATTATTGCTTTAGGTAAGGGGATGAGTGCGGGCTATACAGCGATAGCCGCAACATTAGCTAGCGAAAAAGTGATGAAGCCTATTATCCAAGGCTCAAATTCAGTTATGAGCGGTCATACGTATAGCGCCAATCCTCAATCAGCTGCAACAGCCCTTGCTGTTCTTCACTATATTGAAAAGCATCAATTAGTTCAAAATGCGAAGGAGCAAGGAGCATATTTGCTACAAAAGCTTCAAGATGAAATTGGCGAGATAGGGATTATCGGTGATATTCGAGGAAAAGGCCTTATGATTGGTGTTGAGTTTGTATCAGATAAAACAATGAAGCATCCATTTGATAAAAAGCTCATGATAACAAATAAGGTTGTAGCAAAAGCGAGAGAAAAAGGCTTACTCATTTATCCATCTTCTGCTGGTCAGGAAGGAGCACATGGTGATGCGGTCATTATTTCACCGCCTTTTATTATTACAAAGCATCAAATAGAAGAACTTGTTTCAATTTTTGAAGAAGTTGTTTTAGAGATTCAAAAAGAGGTTGGGGGTGGTGAACATGTTGGAACAAACAAAACGAGTGAAAAAAATGAATAAGGTTGGTTCATTAGATGATGCTTTAGTATCTATCCAAAACGGGTGTTCCATCATGTTTGGAGGCTTCGGGGGTGTTGGCAATCCTCCGACCTTAATTAATGGAATTCTTCAAAAAGGTGTGAAGGCTTTAACGTTAATAGGAAACGACGCGGGATTTCCAACAATTGGGATTGGAAAAATAGTCAGTCAAGGAAGAGCTAAGAAACTTATTGTTTCTCATATTGGCTCAAATCCTATTGCTGGACAGTTAATGATGAATGGGGAAATGGAAGTAGAGTTTTCACCACAAGGAACGCTAGCGGAACGGATACGTGCAGGTGGGGTCGGTCTAGGGGGAATATTAACAGATATTGGGCTTGATAGTATGGTAGAAAAAGGGAAGCAAAAAATTTCAGTTAATGGAAAGGACTTTTTGTTAGAAACGGCTCTTACTGCTGATGTTTCCATTGTCTTTGCGAAAAAAGCTGATACCTTCGGAAATTTAATCTATGAAACTAGTGCCAGAAACACAAACCCCTTAGTGGCCATGGCGGGGAGTTATACGATTGTTGAAGCGGAAGAAATTGTGGAAATCGGAGAATTAGATCCTGAGCATATCGTGACACCAGGTATATATGTAGATATGATTATCCAAAGTCAAGGGATTGACTGGAAATGGGCTTGGGAATAAGGGATGGATGATTAGTCGAGGAAGAAAGCGAGTGATAGGGTTGAATGCATTCGATGAACGCAATCGTATGGCAAAGCGGGCTGCTGAGGAAATAGCAGATGGTATGATCGTCAATTTAGGAATTGGGATCCCATCTCTCGTGCCAAATCACCTTCCACAGCATGTACATGTTATGTTTCATGCTGAAAATGGGATTCTTGGGATGGGTGAATCACCTGAAAAAGGAATGGAAAATCCAACTTTATGTAATGCGGGAGGTTTCCCCGTCACGATTGTCTCAGGAGCATCCTATTTTGATAGTGCAACAGCATTTGGCATGATTCGATCAGGGTATTTAGATCTTACCATTTTAGGTGGTCTTGAAGTTAGTCAAAAGGGAGATTTAGCAAACTGGATTGTCCCAGGAAAGCGAGTACCCGGAATTGGTGGAGCAATGGAACTTGCCAAAAAGGCAAAACGTGTCATTGTGTTAATGAATCATTGCAATAAAAAAGGGGAATCGAAAATTGTGAAAAAATGCAGCCTTCCCTTAACTGCTAAGAAATGTGTAAGCTTAATCATCACAGAAATGGCTGTAATAGAAGTAACTGATCAAGGGTTATGTTTAACAGAAGTCATGGAACCTTATACAGTTCAAGATGTAATCTTAAAAACAAATGCACCTTTACAAATCTCAAAGAAAATTAGAATGATAGGTGAATAAAGAGATGGGGGATGAAGGGTGACAGAAGAAAAGAACATGCTTCAAGTTCAAATTAGCCAATGGCTAAACAAAAATCGTGATCATGGCGTGGAGCTTTTACAAAAGCTCGTTCAAGCAAACAGTACCCAAGGAAATGAACAATTTGCTCAAACGATCGTTATTGAAAAACTCCGGAAAATTGGATTGAAGGTAAATGTTTGGGAACCAGATGGGAGGGTACTAGCAACTCACCCCTATTTTGCTTCACCACGTAAAGATTTTAAAGGAAGTCCAAATGTTGTCGGAATCTTTAAAGGAACAGGTGAGGGTCGTTCGATCATATTAAATGGACATATTGATGTTGTACCAGAAGGAGATACAGCACAGTGGGAACACTCACCCTATAGTGGGAAAGTAATAAACGGAAAGCTTTATGGACGAGGTGCAACAGATATGAAAGGGGGAAATGTATCACTGCTATTAGCCTTATCGGCCATTCGTGCGCTTGGGATTCCATTAAAGGGGGATGTGATTTTTCAAAGTGTTATTGAAGAAGAGAGTGGAGGAGCTGGTACGTTAGCAGCTATTTTAAAAGGATATCACGCAGACGCCGCCATTATTCCTGAACCGACCAATATGAAAATTTTTCCGAAACAACAAGGTTCTATGTGGTTTCGATTATCTGTAAAGGGACGTTCTGCACATGGGGGAACACGATATGAAGGAGTTAGCGCAATTGAAAAAGCTTTACTTGTTGTAGAACATGTAAGAGAGCTGGAAAAACGAAGAAATGAGCGAATTGACGATCCACTTTATCAAAATATTCCAATTCCACTACCAATAAATATAGGGAAAATTCAAGGTGGTGACTGGCCGTCTTCTGTTCCTGATTTCGTTCAATTAGAAGGGAGAATGGGAGTTTCTCCTGACGAAACAATGGAAGAAGCCAAAAAGGAGCTAGCCAACTGGCTTGAAAACATAAAAGAAAATGATGCATGGTTCCAAGAACATCCTGTTGCGCTTGAATGGTTTGGTGCAAGATGGGTACCAGGGGCAATCGATCCCTACCATGAATTTATGACTATTTTATCATCTAAATATACAGAGGTAACAGGACATCACCCAATTATTGAAGCCTCTCCTTGGGGTACAGATGGGGGACTTCTTACGCAAGTGGGATCCATTCCAACAATCGTGTTCGGCCCTGGGGTGACAGAAAAAGCCCATTTCCCAAATGAATATATAGAAATTGACAAAGTGTTTGAAGCTGCTGAGATTATTGCATTAACAGTTGTTGAATGGTGTGGGGTTGAACAATAGTATGGTATTTTCTAAGTAAGGCGGACTAAAAAGAAGTCGGCCACTTTTATTGGTGGGAAAATTATTATATATCGGGGGATACAATGTTTAAGGTTATAATTGAGTTTTCTTCATAAGAAAGGGTGAAGGTCGATATATCTATTGGTAAAAAAGAAAAAACTCTTTATAGAGTAGATAAAGGACAATATCTATTAATACTCAAAGAAAAGGAGACAGTTTCCTTGGTAAATTATGAAATGGTCTCCTTTTCTCTATAAGAAGTTGCTGGATATAAAAGCTTTTGTAAGGGACGAAGCATATGTTCATGAAGGATCACAGTTCTTGATGAACAAGCCATGTGTTCTTCAAGAGTATGGATCAAATCTTGATAAAAGGTTCTGAAGGACTCTGCATAACAAATATTTTCCTTTGAAAAAATTCCCGATCGATTTAACATCACATTTTCATATTTTAATGCAGTTAGCCTGATTGGTTTTAAAAGATTTTTAATATCACGTAATCGATAGATTTGTCGTAGGTGTTCGATTAATTGATTAGCATCTTCCTGCATCTGACTTTGTAATTTTTGATTTAGATCCTCTATATCCAAAAATGGAATTGTGTTTCCGAAAATAAATTTTTGAACCATAATAATATCAGACTGAATTGGTTGATTTATAAAGGTTTGGTAAATGCGGAGAGTATTAAGAGCATCAAACATCGGATTGTGCTTTTCTCCTATAAATTCTAAATCAAATAGCTTAAGAGCATCTTCAACTGACACAGGGTTTTTTGATACTCTGTCTTTAAACAGTTTTTGAAAGTCTATATAACGTTGCTCAATTTTTTTTATTGTACGTTCTGAGATATCGTGTCTCAATCCATCCATTTTTAGTCGAAAAAGATCACTAGGTGACCAAGAGAAATACCTTGTTTTCTTAATACCGCCAATCCATTCTAAAAAATCAGCAAAAACTTCTTTAAAATCATTGGCCCCAACAAGATCGTTATCCTCTATTCCAGTTAAGGTCTTGCAAAATTCTGTTAAAGGCTCGGTGCTTTCGGGACGTATATATTGATCAAAATATGTGATTGCTCCTGTATCAATCGTATATTTAACAGCGCCTAAACGAATGGCTTCCATCTTTTCAAAAGCCATCCCAGAATCTGAGCACAACATTTCAAAGTCGAAAAAAACGAATTGCTTGATGTCCGCCATTCATTTTCCCCCTCTCAACTTGTAATTATATGAGGCTGATGGAAGAATTGGTAGATACAATTTTTGTTAAAAAATTGATAATAAACGTTATAGCACAAACATGTCTCTCCTTTATCAAGCATAAATATAATGGATGAAGGGAGAGGGATATATGACAGAGGCTTTGAGTGGAGAACTATATAAGAGCTATCGATCTATGAAAAAAATGTTAAGAGATTTCTCTGTTAGTCATCATCCGAATGAGCGCTTTATCTCGTCTTTGTTAATGGAATTAGTCACTTTGACAAGAGCAGCTATTACGATGTTGCAGCAGGAAACAGTAGGTAAAAGACGCTTTCGACAGGGGATTGCTACTTTATATAGAAGTTATTCAGATTTCGAAAAGTCTTTTCATGAATGGGCGATAAATGCGAAGTATCATAACACGATGAATTTTCAATGGATTTTTCAAAGGGAGATGGAGGCTAAAAACATTGAAAGGCATTTAACAATAGCAATTCGAGAGATGAAAAAATTATATAGCAATGTTGAATTAAGAGGGATAGTTCCGGATAGATATAGAGAATGGATATAACTACGATAATTTTAAAGGATGACTCAAAGGTTAAAGTAGCCCTTATAAAGCCATCCTTTTTCGTTAATTTTTTATTTGTTAAAAAGCCATTTTAAGAAAGGCGGAGTTTTTTTATCAACAATTTTTAATTCATCCATTAATAACTTTTCTTGGTGGTCTGTAATCCAAGTTTCTAATTCTTTTTTTGTATTTAATTGTGTGTAGTAAGTTTCGCCTTGTTTACCAACCGCATTGACAACAAACCGACATGTGCTCCCCATAAGTACCCACCTTTTGAATAAAATTCATCCTGTTAGCATTATAACAAGGCGAAATTTTAATTCTAGGCTTTACTTTTGAAAAATATGGGAGTAAAATATTACTTTTATCTTTATAGAAACACTTCTTCAACAATAAGTGGATGGAGAGCATTCGTCACATTAATATAAATAAAAGCATCATATCGCTTAGACAAAATGGAAGGGACGTAATTCCCGTAATGCTCGTAAGCAGGGTTATAGACGACACCAATAGCACGATGACCAATTGGGTCCTGAAAAAGATGGCAATTGTCTTTCGTAAAATGAAGGAATTTATCATGTGGCCCAGCTTTGTGTAAAGCATCTTCCCAGCTTCCTTGTTGGGCTGGAGGAATGATCATTCGTTCAGGGTTAACACCCCATTCATCAGCAGCAATAACGCTTCCTCTGTGCGTACCAAATCCAATTATGAAAATTGATTCGTTTCCTTTTTCCTCTCTTAGTAATTGTCCGACATTTACAATACCTTCATCGACCATATCAGTTGCTCGAGCATCGCCAATATGTGTGTTATGCTCCCATACAATACCTTTTGCATGTTCTCCGTAAAAATCGTGTATTCTATTCAATGCTTCCACCATATGTCTGTCTCGGATATTCCATGATTCATTATCATTTACGACCATTGTTCTGTAATAATTTTCAGCATTTGCCGTAATCATCGCGTTGACTTCAAGATTTAGTGTGTTTTCTTCCGTAATAGAAATTGTCATCTTATTTAATGTGATTTCTGTTAATAGCTTTGTGACTTCATCCAGACAATCTTCACCATAAAAGGAAGCAGATAATCCATATTTTTCAGGTCGGCGATTAAAGGGTTCAAAGCATGAGAATGTTTTTTTGGCTGATTCAATTTGAGGAGATTTAATTTTTTCTAAATAAGAGATAATCTCATCAATCGATTCCCACAATGAATACACATCAATTCCATAAAAACCAACCTTTTTGTCATTTGGCATCTTGTTATTGTAATCTTTCAGCCATTCGATTAAATCAATCATTTCTTCATTGGCCCACATCCATGTTGGCCAACGGTGAAAAGAATTCAAAACTTCTCTGGCATTTGAATCGATGTGATCAAAACCTTTAATATACCTATTAATTTCTTGGCAAGCTGGCCAATCCCCCTCAACCGCTATGTACGTAAAGCCTTTTTCTGTAATAAGCTTTTTAGTAAGTTCAGCTCTTATTTTATAAAATTCTAATGTTCCATGAGACGATTCACCAAGCAGTACAAAGGTTTCATCCTTTATCTTTGATAATATAGCATCAATACCTTCTTGTTTATGGAATGGGTGTGATACTTCTTTTATGGATTGAATTAGTTTTAAGTTCATTATTATCCCTCTATGATTATTGTTTGTATTCAGCATTGTAGGAATTTTCTCCTGAATGAACTGACAATAAAGTGTCAGCATAACCGACAAGACGGTTTACTATTTCATCTGCGATTGAATAAACAAGTTGGTGGTGCTTGCTATTATGTAATTCAGGATCATCAAAAATAATGGTTGTGTTAATAAAGATGTGTTTTGTGTCATACAAGTTATAATGAATAATTGTCTTTCCTGGTGCACCGCCTGTTAAAGGATCTTTATAGGAGGGTAAGAAAATATACCACTCTTCTGCTGTAGGTGATCGGAAATTTTTAGTGAAAGTCATTCCATTGATTTCATGTTCAATTTTTTTCTTGAGGTTTTCGTCTATAACATCAATAATCTTTTTGTTCAAAGTCCTAACCTCCGGAACTAATCAGCAGGGTTTGCTTCAATTGCTATTTCATAAGCATCTAGAACCATATTGGTTATTGCAGGGTCATCAATTCCAATAAGGGATTGACCGTCTTCTTCATTTTTCACTTGCATAATGTAGGTATCATTTAACCTACCCTTTGATGTTAATAGAGCATATGTTTCATTATTTATTGCAAGTAAAGCTTCTACAGATAACTGTTTTTCTTCACCATATTCATCATGAACAGTAATGATATCTCGTTCTTTCATTTTTAGTCACCCCCAAAATGTTATGAATAGTCTTTCCTATATGGAGATGTTTATGTCTAAAAGAGAGTGATTAAGTTTTTAGTTAAAAACAGGACATAAAAAATAATGAAAAAGTAATTTTTGGTCTTTTCTTTCTATCGGAAGGGTGATATTATATTACTTGTCCTCAAAAAAGGATAGAAGATAATTATTTTAAAAAAGTTATTGACACTTACATTTATGATATGTTACATTATAAATCCTGCGTCATGATAGTAATTGATTTACAGTGAAGAAATTTAAAAAACACTTGATTTTTTAAAAATTCTTACTATAATAAAAATTGTCGCTAAAATGTCTGGTGATGATGGCGAAGAGGTCACACCCGTTCCCATGCCGAACACGGAAGTTAAGCTCTTCAGCGCCGATGGTAGTTGGGGGATTCCCCCTGTGAGAGTAGGACGTTGCCAGGCAGACCACATTTGGTCTTTAAAAAGAAATGTTATGGCCCGTTGGTCAAGCGGTTAAGACACCGCCCTTTCACGGCGGTAACACGGGTTCGAATCCCGTACGGGTCACCAATTTTGTAATTCACTTCAAGTGCTTTGGAGGATTAGCTCAGCTGGGAGAGCACCTGCCTTACAAGCAGGGGGTCGGCGGTTCGATCCCGTCATCCTCCACCATAATATTACACACCATGCGGGTGTGGCGGAATTGGCAGACGCGCTAGACTTAGGATCTAGTGTCCTTGTGACGTGGGGGTTCAAGTCCCTTCACCCGCACCATA
>NZ_JBZFLI010000027.1:0-52681 GCF_058315175.1 Metabacillus sp. RB-C-LZQ-3-1
AAACAAATAGAAAATGATCTATTTGTTCAAAGAAGAAAATGTACTTATTTGAATGTAAAGTTGAACAATTTTTCAATGTGGTTCAAGAGCTGGCTTGTCTATAACCTTTCGGTGTGACATGTAAGACCCTCTTAAAAGCCCTTCGAAATGAATGGGCAGAATTATAGCCAACTTCACTTGATATCTCCTCTATTGTCATATCGGTCTCTAGGAGCAACTTTGAAGCCTTATTAATACGGATTTTTTCAAGATAATCTGATACATATTCACCTAGTTTTTCTTTAAAGAGCTGGGAAACAAATTTTTCAGGAAAACCTACCTTTTCCGAAATTCGATATAATGATAAATCTGGATCATGATATTGATCTTCTAAAAAATCAATAATTAACTTAATTACCTGATCATTTGATTCCTTTTTTCTTTTATTAACCAAGCTACAATATTCATCAGCTATCGATTCAAATTCCTTCCAAACATGATTTATTCCAAGATTTAAATGAACTTGTAAAACTCTATTCACCAATTTGATCGAATTCTCGGAGCTTTGAGAAGTAGCCGAGTAACAAGCCTTTATCAGCGTGGATTTTATTTCTTCCAGTAATTGTTCCACAATCTTTGGTGATAGTTCTCTATCACCAAAATTCTCTTGAAAAATTTGTGTCATTATTTGTTTTATATCGTATGCTTCCCCTGTTTTCATCGCATTTATCAGTCGAAGTTCAAGATCCATTGGATAATAATACATACTTGTTTCTCTAGCCATATCTTGATACCAAAGTATCTCACTCTTTCTTATTTCAGCGAAGGTGGAATCTAATGCCTGCTTCGCTTCGGAATAAGAACGATTTATTTCTTTAAAATTTTGAAATGGTTTCCCTACATAGGCTGATATAGATATACGATAAGAATTAGCTACTGATGAACTAAGTTCTTTTAAAAGATGTTTTAACTCATCCGAGGCATTTATTTTATTTTCACGATTATCAGTTAAGATCATAACAATCTTATCTAAATTTAAATCCGTCATAATAATGGAGGGTTCTAGTTCTTTAATCGTTCGTTTAATGAGGAAACGGGATGCACTTAACTCATTATGAATTTCTTTATTCTCCATATCACCATAACCATTTATTTTTAAAATACATACATATCCAAACTCTCCTCTAAAGAGCACATTTAATTGTTCTGCCCTTTCAATCATACCTTCTTGATAATAAAATTCTCCACTTAGTAAACTTTTTATAAAGGAATCCTTCAATATATCTTTATGGTTCGTTATTTCTCTCTTTAAAAGTTTGTTATTAGATATTAACTTCGAAATATTACCATGTAAAAAGTCAAACTCATTATGATGTTTAGAAGTATCCGGACCAATTTGCTCTCTAACAACATCTATTAAGTTGTGGATTGGTGTACTATCACGGTAAGCAAGAATTAAACAGAGTAACATCCCTATGATAAGCGTGCTAAATGTAACAACCAAAGTTATTTGTTTGATAGCCTCCGCTTTTTCCATTAATCCTTCTTTAGGTATACCTGCAACATAATTCCATCCATTGAGATCAGACTGTATAGATAATAACATCGTTTCATCTTCTATTACTTCGTTAATTGAGCCTGTATCTTTTGTATACTTTTTGACAATTTCTTTAGCATGAGATTCATTAATACCCATTATTGTAATTAGATTTCCTTCTTTATCAGTGATAATGGCCCAGCCTCCATACTGCTTAGATATTCCTTCTAATAGTACATTTATTTTCCGCTGATCTATTGTCAAAACTGCTGTACCTAATGGTTGATTAAAACTATTGAAAGGAAGAGATTGAAGATATGTAATGACAGAAAGCTCCTTATTCTTACTCGTATATGAGCGAAGCGGGAGTATTTCGCCTTGATAATTTCCATGCAAAATAGTATTTTTCCAATGGACGAAGGAGAGATCATTATAATGGTAAGTTTCATAGAAGTGGTCAACTCTAAAAAAAACGGCACCCTCTTTTAGTACAGCATCATAATTTTTTAAATAAATATAAAAATCCTCTAAAAAATCGTTCGAATGAGTATATTTTGAAATAAAACGTGAGGTTTCTCTTAAGCTATAAATATCAATCGCATTAGATTCTGTTCTTGCCGTTAAATGTTGATTAAAATCCTCTAAAGCAATCTGTCTTGTAAATCTTTCAATCTCCATGATTCTGCTCTCTAAAATTTCTTTACTCTTGTTTAAAATCAATTTGCTCGTATCAATGGAGCTTGTCTTTGCAACATCAATTGACACTTGGTACGATATAAATCCGGTAATAAGTGGAAATATAAGAATAATAACATAAGATAATAAGAATCTTCTAAATACTTTGGTTGTTTTTGTTTTCAAGTACAAAGCCCCCCTTCCAAAAAGACAACGCTTTCATTTTGTGTGTATTTAAAAGAGGAATCACCATCCTGCCCCAACATTAAAAAGCTATCCTACCTTCATCTTATCACTTTTTTCTAATTATAAAAATAAAATTTAAGACCTAATCCTTTCTGCACTAAGGATAAAATTTCGTTTAATAGAAAAAAGTGTATGAGCTCCTTCGTATATTGGAGATCTTCCGGAACAATTGGCAGCACTAAACGTACAAATATTAATACACAACTTTTAACTATCGGAGCAGCAGTTTCTCGAAAGAGAGGGAACATATTTATCAAGCTTCAATGCCAGTGAGTTAACCATCGATAAGATCGTTGCAATGTGTGCGAGTTAATTGAAGCACATGGCTTCCAAAATTCGAAAGAGGTAAACAATATAGTAATTCATATTAATATTACTAGTATCATTAGGTATACGCATTACTGTCCAAAACGAATCAAGAACAAAAAAAGATCCAATCCTTTTTCTACCGAGGATTTGGCTCTTCTTTGTTTGATGATAATCCGTGAGGGATTCGATCGCACCCTACCATGTCAATAATGGGTGGGGAAAAACATAGGTAAATGTAATAAAACTGAGTTAAATAAGTATTAGTCCATTTATTTGAGCTCATACCTTACAAAAGCAATTTGTTTGCTATCTTTAGACCAAGAATTCACATTAATAGTACCTTGACCCCCAAACAGCTTTAGGAGCAAGCGGGAATCACCACCGGTACTTGACATTATTCGCAACTCAACGTCTTTATTAGCTGGGTGATCTCCAGGTTCGACATCCCCTTTACGATAAGAAATATACACTACTTTTTCACCATTTGGAGATACATGAGGAAACCAATTATTGCTTTCTTCAAATGTCATTTGTGTCTGTTCACTGCCATCAGCATTCATGCGCCATATTTGCATTAACCCAGAGCGTGTTGAATTAAACCAGATATGCTTACCGTCAGGAGAATATTCTGGACCATCATCAAGTCCCGGGAGGTCAGTTAACTGCTTTTCCACCCCACCGCTTGATGGGATTGTATAGATATCATACTGCCCGTTCCGTTCAGCACAGTAAGCCAATGTACTACCATCAGGTGACCAGCCGTGCAAATAGGATGGTGCCATAGGCGTAATGAGAGTCGGATTCCCCCCCTTCATCGGGAAAATATAAATGCGCGATTGACGGTCTTCCAAAGTATGATGACTAACCGCAATATGAGATTCGTCTGGAGACAAGACATGATCGTTGTTACAAAAAGTAGCAAATCCCGAATCTAGAACATTCGATTTGAGAGTAGTGATGTCAAAGGAGTAAATATAACCCCCACTGTTATAAATAAGCTTGCCATCACGAGTCCAATTTGGCGCTTCTATAACTTGATCAAATGTTGCCAACGTTCTTTTTACACCAGTTTCTACATTTAAGATTTCAAGAAAACTTTTTGTGTTTTCCCGTACCGGAAAATTAAATGGTTCTTTCAGTGTATTCATCCCTTTTTCTCCTTCTTTTTTAATTTTCACACCGTGGTATATGCTACTCGTTGAATTCTTAACAACATTGCTCCAGGTATTTTAAACGATACTAATAATCTCTTAAAACTAAAACCCAAATCTTTTAAATTGGACTTTTGACTATTGATTTTTATGCAAAAGCATACAATTTAGAGTACAATGGCCATTTATATTAGTGAAATATTATATAGTAAGTAAAGTTATTGTAAGTATCTTAAAAAATTTTCAGTACTATAAATATTTTCCTTACTTTATTAAAATAAAATTAGGTAATCAATAATACGATAATGTGGTTAACCGTATTTTTAAATTACCTATTTTATTCAATTGTGAATGAAGAAAGGAATTTAACTTAGTCATAGACATATGAGGTGGAAATAAAGAAAATGCCTTATTTTTTCACATTGAATAAGGTTTATATGTCACTACATGTAACTGACGCTTAATCTAGTACTCTATTACAAGAATAAGGAGATTATAATGATGAAAACAATTAAACTTGGAAACAGCATATTAGAAGTGCCAGCCGTTGCTGTCGGGTGTATGCGTATTAATTCACTTAAAAAAAATGAAGCTGAGAAATTTGTTCAAACAGCACTGGAATTAGGCGCTAACTTCTTCGACCATGCTGATATTTACGGTGGTGGAGAGTGTGAAGAAATTTTTGCAGATGCGATTCACATGAATGATGATATTCGTGAAAACATCTTTCTTCAATCGAAGTGTGGTATACGAAAAGGAATGTTCGATTTTTCAAAAGAACATATATTAGAATCTGTTGACGGAATTCTAAAACGATTAAATACAGATTACCTAGATGTTCTTCTTCTTCACCGTCCAGATACATTAGTTGAGCCAGAAGAAGTTGCAGAGGCTTTTGATACACTTGAAAGTTCAGGCAAAGTGCGTTATTTCGGTGTTTCCAACCAAAACCCAATGCAAATTGAACTCCTAAAAAAATCAGTTAAACAAACGATTGTGGCAAATCAGCTTCAATTAAGTATTACGAACGCAAACATGATCTCAAATGGTTTTAATGTGAACATGGAGAATGATTCTGCTATAAATAGAGATGGCAGCATTCTAGATTACTGCAGACTACACGATATCACGATTCAGCCTTGGTCTCCTTTTCAATATGGATTTTTTGAAGGTGTATTCCTTGGAAACGACAAATTTCCGGAATTGAATGAAAAGATTAATGAAATCGCCAACAAATATGAAGTTAGCAATACTACTATTGCAATCGCATGGCTATTACGCCATCCGGCAAATATGCAACCAGTTATCGGCACGATGAATATAAACAGGTTAAAAGATTGCTGTAATGCAAGCGACATACATCTTTCGCGTGAGGAATGGTATGATATCTTTCGTGCAGCAGGCAATGTACTGCCTTAATCATCTATTGATTAATCTTTACATAAGTATAAATAGACTAAACAAAGCACCCCTTACTTCTTGACTAAGAAGTAAGGGGTGCTTTGTTTTACAAACTTATCATCATTTCAGTACCTTATCTTTACTGAAAGTAATTGATGACTGTAGTATTCAATTTTGTTCTGTAAATCCCCCGTATAACTTCATTAGACTTCTTACTTTATTTTATTGTCCTTTGTATATATTACCTTATTCCAGCTTTCCTTGCTCCAATTATATCGTGTTTTCATCTCTACTCATTATCGTTATTGAAAACCTTCCAATCATTTCACCATACATTATAATCGGACAAATTCAAATTGAGCTTGAGCCAATTTCCTCATCTCTTTAGTCTCTTATAGGACTCCATGGTAAGCATTTTCAATTATTGCTTTTATATCTGTTGCTTTAGTTAATCTTGGATTAATTAAAACGTTTCCACTTCTCATCGAGTCTTCGACAAGCTTTGGTAATTTATCTAAAGTGACTCCCAATTCTTTAATATTTAAAGGAATATTTAATTGTTTATTTAAGTGAATCACAGCATCAATGGCTGATTCTGCCGCTTGTTGAACAGTTAACTGACTTGTATCCACACCTAACGCTCGTGCGATATTAGCCATTTTTTCAGGGCAAGCTGGTAAATTAAATTTCAATACGAATGGTAATAATGTGGCATTAGCTATACCGTGGGGGATATTAAAAACACCGCCAAGCGTATGTGATATGGCATGAACATTCCCTAAACGAGATTGAGAAAAGGCTGCACCGGCCAACATTGAAGCCACGAGCATATTCTCACGGCTGGAAAGATCACTTCCAACGAAATAAGCTTTTTCTATATTTTTCGCTATCATCTCAATCGCATAAAGGGAAAATGCTTCACTTGCAGGATTTGTCGTTTTTGATGTATACGATTCAATCGCATGAGTGAGCGCATCCATTCCAGTTGCAGCAGTAATATCACTTGGTAGATTAATAGTTAATTGAGCGTCAAGAAATGCATAAGTTGGAAAAAGAAATGGACTAATGACAGCTGCTTTAAAATGAGTTTTCGTATTTGTTACAATTGTAGAAGCTGTCACTTCACTTCCTGTTCCAGCTGTAGTAGGGATTACTGTTAATGGAAGACCAGGATTTGATATCTTGCCAACTCCCTCGTAGTCTAAAATATCACCTGTATTACCGGCCATTATCGCAATTGCCTTAGCAGTATCAATGCTACTACCCCCTCCAACAGCTAAAACACTATTCGGGTTATATTCCTTTAAAAGTTGAACCCCTAACATAATATTCTCTGAAGTTGGGTTAGGAACGACCTCATCGAATGTCTCATAAGAAATCGACGACTTATGTAAAGAGCTTTCAATTGATTCTAAAACACCAGCATTTTTTACTCCCTTGTCCGTCACTAAAAATACTTTTTCATGACCCATCGATTGAAGAAAGCTACCAATACTATTGGATATCCCTCTTCCCACTTTTACCGTAGTGGGAATAAAAAAGTTAAAATTCATATTAAACCGCTCCTTGATCATCAATTGGTCAACCAAAATGAACAGAAAAGGCAGGCTTCTACTGCCTCTTATTAAATTCTTCAATCTCTTCAATTAACCTTCGAGTTGCATCCTCCATATGTTCCCTCATGGCTTTTTCAGATGCCGCTACATCTTTCTGAGATACTGCTAAATAGATATTTAAATGATCTTGATAAGAAAAATCTGTATCGGTAACCTTACTCATTACAAGTTTTATCCAAGTTCTTAGAAGTGTTTGAATACTCATAAATATACTCTTAAAAACTGAGTTCTTAGACATTTCTACCAGTTTTAAATGGAAAGCAATATCGAGTTCAACAAAATCTTCTACTGATGAATCTTTAAGCTTTTTTAAAATAACCTCTAACTCCTTAATTTCTTCTTCGGTGCAACGCTCTGCAGCAAATTTCACAATGGAGATTTCTACTTCTTTCCTCGCTTCAATAATATCCATTATATGCTTTTCACCTAAAAGCAATCCCCATTCAATTGACTCTAGTAAGAACCCTGAATTTGCTTTTGTAAGATATGTGCCGTCTCCTTGTCTAACTTCAAGGATCCCTAATACATTAAGCACTTTAATCGCTTCTCTAATAGATGATCGGCCAACATCTAGTGCTTCTTGTAGTTGGCGTTCAGTAGGCAATTTTTCTCCTGGTTGAATACTTCCGGAAAAAATATAGTCTAATAATTTTCTCGTCAATTCTAACACGATTGAATTTTTCTTTATTGGTTCAAACTGAAATGTATTTGTCTGCATTGTTCAATTCCTTCTCTCATTTATCGATACCAAGACTCTAAATGATTACCCATAGAATATGAAAAGCATCGTAACCAAAGGTAGTCAAAGAGGTGATACCCCTTTAGAAATGTTATTTATGGTGATAGTTAAAAAAGGAAAGGAACCACTTTTCCAAAAGATAAAAAGTGGCTCTAGAAATTAAAATTGGCAAACAAATTATTTCTTATTTTGAGCATTGTAATTCTTTACATACTCATCATAAACCGCCTGTCCTCCCTGCGCCATGTACTGATCAACCAATGTTTTGTACAGGCTGTCTACTTCTGATGGCTTAGCAGCAATTAATTTTGCAAGCATCTGAGCAGAGAGATTCTTAAGCGAGGCATTGTATTTCGCATCGGCAGAATTCGGTGTCGAATAGTAGTAAGGAGGATAGTAATCCACAGACCCCACCTTTAATGCATTCTCTACTTCCTTTTCAAAACCTGGATATCCTGCAGAGATAGCTGCAACGTTCTTCTCTGGATCACCTAGCTCGATACCGTTTGAAAGGATATCATAGTCAAGGTTGTTTGCAACAGTCATCATCTTCTCACCTGAATTTGTCGTTCCTGTCTGTACTGGAACACCATTGACCATGTTGTAATCTTCGCCTTCCTTACCATTCTGAAGGAAAAGGGTTACCTCCGGGTCAGCCATCCAGTTAAGATATTTTATTGCAAGGTCAACATTTTTACTTGCTTTCGGTATAAGTATATACATACCATTAGGAGCGTAACCTGCCTTCGGATGTTTTCCTGCATCATTCATCCAAGGATCAATAGGCACAAGTTCTGCACCAGGGACGTTCTTTTTAAGATTGGTAAGGGTACCAGGAGCTGTCCTGAACGGACCATCCCAGTTCGAGGTAAATGCTCCAACTTTCCCATTGGAAACATCTGCATCTAACTGTTTTGCATCTTTGTCCGTAGCGAAACCTTGGCTAATCAATCCTTCATTATACATCTTGTTCATATATTGAACAGCTTGTTTAAATCCTGGTAAATTCCAGTTGTCCTGGTAACCTGGACTTGTCTGAAGTGTAGCAAACTCTTTTTCAGACAGATCAGATGGTTTAAAGGCTTCTGGTATATAACCTAACCCTGGATATGCAGGTTGAAGTGCATATCCATAAGGAATAACACCGCTTACATTTCCGGGATTCTTCTCTTTGAATGCAACCATAGTGTTATAGAACTCTTCTGGTGTAGTAGGAACAGGTAGACCTAGTTTATCGAGCCAGTCTTTACGGATAAATGTATTCATTCCCAGAAGTACAGTTCTCTTACCTGGTATTGCATACTGTTTACCGTTAAACTTACCATACTTTAATAAATCTTCCCCAAGATAATTTGTGAGGGTAGATCCATGCTCCTTAAGAGCTGAATCAAGTTCTGCCAATCCACCTTGTTGTGCATAATTATAAACAACACCCTGGTTGTAAGTGAAGACGATATCAGGTGCCTCACCTGCTGCCATCAATACATTTAACTTGTCTACCTCCTGTGTTCTAGGAACTGGAACAAACTTAACTGTTGCATTATACTTCTTGCCGAAAGTTTCGTTGATATACTTTGTCCAGTAGTTATTATTCAAATCTGGCTGTCCAGGTTTACCTCTGTCAAAAACTTCAACAGTTAAAGTTCGATGTTCTGTTGTATCCTCGGTTGTACCACTTTGTTTGCCACTTGATTCGTTACTCTGACAACCGACCAAAGCAGTAGCAAGTGCCAGCGCAGTCAAAGAAGCAAAGAAAGACCTTAGTTTCTTTACCTTCATAAAAAATCCTCTCCCTTTGTAAATTTTAATTTTTTATATAAATTTGCGAATAGATTAAAATAACCAATTTCACAAACCCATATTAACCTTTAGTTGCACCAAGAGTAATCCCGGATACAAAGTATTTCTGGAGCCAAGGGTACACTAGAAGAATTGGAACTGTACCAAACATAATACTGGCTGCTTTCAGTCCCTCTGAAGGAAGATTTAAGTTAACATTCTCTCCAGCCATTTGTTGTGAAATATTGATCACATTGTACAGCTTAAGCTGTATTGTATATAGATTTTCGTCTGTAATATAGAAAAGAGCGTCCTGAAAATAATTCCATCTGAATACCGCGTATAATAAAGCAATTGTGGCAAGTGCCGGCTTGGAAAGAGGCAGCATGATCTGAAGCAGCACCTGCAGATCATTGCATCCATCAAGGTAGGCAGCTTCCTCAAGGCTTTCCGGCAAGTTCTCAAAAAACGATTTCAAGATAATCATATTGAATACGCTCATCATACCCGGTAGAACCAGAGCATATGGGGTGTTCAACAGATTTAGGTCCTTTACAAGCATATAATCCGGAATCAAACCACCGCTAAAATACATGGTAAACACCATCACTAACAATATAACTTTTCTTCCCTTGAGCCTTTTTCTACTCAACGCGTACGCTGCCAAAACGGTGACCGTCAATGCAAGGAGAGCATATACCAGGACCAGAATGACAGTGTAAAACAATGAGTACAACATACCAGCGTCAGTAAATACAACTTTATAGGCTTCTATATTAAAGTCTATAGGGTATATAGTAACTAACTGGGATATAATCGCCCTATTGGAACTAAGTGAAGCCGAAAGCACATATAGAAAAGGAACTAGGCATACAAACACTGCTATTAAAACAATAAATGCTGCTGTATAGTCAAAAACTCTATTTCTTAATTTTTGTGACATTGTAAGTCCCCCCTTACCATATTCCTTTCCCGCCTAATTTCTTAGTAATAAAATTGGAAGCTAACAGAAATATTAAGCAAATTACGGATTGGAACAGACCCACAGCTGCACCAATTGAAAAATTTGCCGATTGAATACCTACACGGTAAACATAGGTACTGATAACGTCACCATAATCCATAACAAGGTTGTTTTGCAGCGTGAATGGACGGTCGAAATTAATGGCCATAATATTACCGAGCTGCAAGATTAGAAGGATCGCAATGGTCGGTCTAATACCCGGCAGAGTAATATGCCAAATTTTTCTTAGCCTTCCTGCGCCATCCACGTCAGCAGCCTCATATAGCTCTTTGTCAATTCCTGTCATAGCAGCAAGATACAAAATTGTCCCCCACCCTGCACTCTGCCATACTCCAACTAAAGAATAAGTTCCAATCCATGCAAATTTATCTGTTAGAAACGGTAAAGCCTCGCCACCCATACGGGTAATTAATGAGTTAATCATTCCTGTAGGTGAAAGCAACTGAGAAACAATCCCTCCGATAATAACCCAGGACAGGAAATGCGGCATATACAGTATTGTCTGACTTATCTTCTTAAACCTTTTAAATACCAGTTCATTTATTAGGATAGCTAATATAATTGGTGCCGGAAATCCTACAATTAAATCCAAGCCGTTAAGCACCAATGTGTTTCTAACAACCTGATAAAATTGTGGCGATGCAAATATTTCCTTGAATGTTGCAAAATTATTCCATTGACTCTCGCTCAAACCCGAAAACATGTTGTAATCCTTAAAGGCTATCTGTATACCATACATGGAGCCATATTTAAATAACAATATATAGGCCACAGGGATAATTAACATGAGATAGAGTACAATATCGCGCTTAATATAATAAAGGAATCCCTTCTTCTTTTGCAGAGGTGTTACTATGGTATTCTTTTTATTCAGAGCAAGATCATTTTCCATTCCTTTCATAAACTACAACCTCCGTTCTACTAAATAGAATCGTTTCCTTAATTTACTCGAGAATGAACGACATTTGGCGCATTCCCTGTTCAAAAGCACACTTGATTATGTAATCCATCTGCCATTCGTAGTTATTGTATTAGGTCACTAAGTTTAGAGACCTCATTCATGAGAATAAGCTCTTAATCGGAATATAGACAGAATTGCGGAGTTCAGCATCAAGGTATAATCCTTAAAGAACGAATTTTGTGTTGATTCACGCTATTATTTTTCAATGCTTTTTTAGAAGTTTCGAAGTTTCATTAGTTGCATTCTAATCACACTAGTATGCTAGTATGGTTAAGTAGAGAGCTCTAATTACTTCCTAGATCACGATTGAAGATTCCCTTTTGCTATTTTTCCGTTTATTTCTCTAGTGTAAAATGTTATGAGTTTGTTTTCATTTTTTGATCTGATGTTTCATCAATAACTTCGGCCTCTTCTTGGGCTATAATGCATAACTCTGCCGCCTTGAATGCATGAGCTTGCGTCATAGCATGTTCAGTTCCGTTTAAACAATCGAGAATAAATTCACCGAAGTACGGAAATCCGACCCTTCCGGTTACCTGCATATGCTTTTCACCTTCATGGTTGACTAAATATACATGATCAGCGGTGCTCTCTCTGCCGATATCTATATATTTCCGAATCTCTATATATCCTTCTGTTCCTAAAATCACAACTCGTCCATCTCCCCATGTTCCAAGTCCATCAGGTGTAAGCCAGTCTACACGAAAATAGAAGGTAGCCCCATTATCGGCTACAAGAGTGGCATCACCAAAATCCTGGAAAGATGGATAGTCTTTAAACTTGTAATTTGCCACTTTACTATGAAGGACTGTTGCATCTTTTGCACCTGAATAAAACAAAAATTGCTCGATCTGATGGCTTCCAATATCACATAAAATTCCACCAAAAGATTCAGGATCAAAAAACCAGTCTGGGCGGCTGTTCACGTTCGCTCGATGGGGACCAGTTCCAATTACTTGGACCACTCTTCCTATAGCGCCTTCTTCTATAAGCTGTCCTGCAAACACAGCACTTTCGACGTGGAGACGTTCACTATAGTAAATCCCCCATTTCAGTCCTGTCTCAGCTGTTTTTTGCTGAGCTTTTCTTAGTTGTTCTCTTTTTGTGAATGCTGGTTTGTCGACAAAGTAGTGTTTACCATGCTCCAGTACCTTCAAGCCTAAAGGACCTCGATCCGAAGGAATACAAGCACTTGCTATCAACTTAATTTCAGGATTTTCAAGAATTTCTTCTCCTGATGATGCTGCCTTAACTCCAGGATATTTTTCACAAAAGGCTTTTACCTTCTTAGTATCTGGATCATATACATGGGTTAATTCCCCTCCTGCTTCAATTAATCCATTACACATCCCATATATATGACCATGATCCAACCCAATGGCTGCGAAAAGAAATTCTCCCTCTTTCACTACTTTAGAAACATGACCTTTCGGTGCATAATTCATTCCATCCATTTTATCCATTTGGTTTCCTCCGCATCTTTTCAAATTAAAACAATTTTTATAGACTTATAGAGTTAGTTCCGAAGTTTTCAATGGCTTTTGTTTTTTCATAGAACTTAACTGATTGTTTTAACACCCCCTCTCTAGTATAAAAAGGACTATCCTCCTTTAATGGCAGTTTCACTGTTTTTCCAAAGCTTGCCGATTCATAAATCGCTGTAATTAATTCAAGTGTTTTTCTGCCTTGATATCCATCAATCATAACTTCTTCATTATTTTCAATTGCTGTTAACACATTGTGAATCTGTCCAGGATGTCCTTCATATGGAATATCCGGAAGTGCATCGTAGGCACGTTGAATTTCTTCTTCTAATTGAGTATCTTCCTCAGGAAACCCATTTTCTTTGGATTTTGATGCTTTTAATTTCCAAGGTGATGAAATTCGGGCATTTTTCCCTTGAAAAATTAATTGCTGTTCCTCACCATGATGGACGACAGAACTTGTAATCTGTGCCAAACACCCGCTATTGTATCGTCCAATAGCAATCGAGATGTCTTCTACTTCCGCATTATCATGAGAGGTATTACTCATAACAGCCGTTATTTCAGATGGCATCCCATTCATCCATTGGAATATATCGATATGATGAACAGCATGATTCAATGTGGGACCGCCGCCTTCTTTTTCCCAAGTTCCTCGCCACCATAAATCATAATAGCAGTGACCTCTCCACCAAAAGGAATCCACTTGTACGTGTACAATTGGCCCAATCAAATCTTGTTCCAGTATGTGTTTTAACTTCATCATTGGGTTAAGGAAACGGTTCTGAGCCACAACCGATAAGATTTTGCCGTTTCTGTCAGCCGCTGCATTCATAGCATCACATTCTTCCAATGAAGAAGCCATTGGTTTCTCCACCAAAACATGTTTACCTGCATCTAAGAAATCAATGGCTATTTGAGCATGTGTGTATGGGGGGGTACAAACGGAAACCAAATCAATATCCTTCCGATCCAGCAATTCCTTGTAATCTTTAACCGTTACAGCTTCGAGATTATATTCGTTGACAAGTTCAGCTGCCTTTTCCTGATAAATATCTGATATGGCTACAATTCTACATTTCTCTGGAAATTCCAAATATCCCTTAATATGTGCGGGCGAAATAGCTCCTGCCCCAATAATCGCTACATTAATCAATTTTCTGCCTCCTTAAAGATATTTTCCAATGGTCGTAGACCCTAAGACTTAATCAAAATAATTAGGGTACTTTTCCTTTAAAACTCTTTTTTCTATTCCCACTAACTGCAAATGCTCTGTAATCACCTTCTCTACAGAATCTGCGTCTCTACTCTTAATAAGGTTAAAAATCTGTTCATGCTGATAAATAATAAAATCCCATTCCATCCCTGAGGATGTACGCAAAGTTCTTAATCTTTTAAAGTGGGTGTTCATCTGCTGCAAAACTACCCATGTTTTGCTTTTCTTACAGCCGTCAAAAAGGATTTGATGAAATTGATCGTCTAATTCATAAAGTCTAGTAAAATTTTTCTTAGCATCGAATAATTTCTGCATGGCAATATTGGTTTCTAATTGGATAAAATAATCCTCAGGAAAATGTTCACAAGCAAGTCGAGCAATTCCTCTTTCAATGTTTTCCCTCATAAACCTAGCTTCTTCCACCTGTTCTAGATTAATCCTTGATACAAACGTTCCTCTTTGAGGATAGATTTCCAATAACCCTTCTTGCGCTAGCTTTTGAAATGCTTCCCTAACTGGTGTTCTGCTTACTTGTAATATTTCACTTATTTCCTTTTCAGAAATCTTTCTTCCAGGCTCGAGTTCTAATTTTAAGATTTGGGTCTTTATTGCCGTATAAACATGATCCCTGATAGACCCTTTATTATTTATTTTTGTTTCCGATAATAAATTCATGCTTCACCTCCAATAGACCACCTATTCATATAACTTGCGCGTATGTATACTACCACACCAGCTGATAGCTAGTAATGCGCCCTTTATTACTCTTAAATGATTGATAACGCTTACAAACACTCGTGAAAAAATCACTCTTGAACCACACTAGTATAGTTAAAATACTAGTACACCAAGAATTATATAATGATTTCCCAAATATTCCAATGAGAATTTTGAATATTTTTAATATTCTACACAAAAAGTGAAAATCTCCAAAAATTCGAGAATATTCTATTTAACATGTTTACAAAAAACGCATAACAGCTCCTCCGACAAATAGAGGCAGTTTTCACTTTTTAGATACACTACAAATTGTACTAATGCTAAATTAAAAATGTTAATGGAGAGCTTGAAAATGAAAATTAATTAGAGTAAATTGGCTCGGACATGGGAGTTGATCGGAGGACGATTGATAAATACCTTAATGGCTACGAGCCGAAAATATCCGTTAACGGACATTTTAGTAAAATAAAATAAGCTCCAAACCCTTATCTAGCAAGGGTTTGGAGCTTTTCAATTCGATGATCCGAGAGGGATTCGAACCCCCGACCCCTACCCTGTCAAGGTAGTGTTCTCCCACTGAACTATCGGATCAATATTTGATTTTATGTAACACTTAAAGCTACATATTCTATTATATTCAGTTAATCACTTTAAGTCAATACCTCTTCTCTATCACTGTTCGACTTATTTCCCAGAAAATATTTGAATCATGTCAAAATGGGAGTGGCGATATGACAAACCTCTTCCATTTTGACACGATTCTCATCATTCCTTTTCAAATTTAAACCTTTTTGCTTCTATTGAATGCCTTTTTCTTCAAAATACTTAGCTGCACCTGGATGTAGTTCCAGGTTTCCTAGTCCTTCAAGAGCTGTTTCAGGTGTGATAAATTCGCCCTTAGCATGTGTGATTTTATCTGTGTTTTCGAATAAGGATTTTGTCATCTCATAAACTAGTTCCTCATCTAAGTCGTCAGTAACTACTAACATCGCTTTTACTGCTACTGTATTTACATCTGCTTCAATATTATATGTTCCTGCCGCAACGGTATCTTTCGCATAGTATGGATACTGATCAATTAACGCTTGGATTTTGTCATCCTCTAGCGGGACAATTACGATATCATTTTGAGCTGATAATGCTTCTACTGCTCCTGTTGGAGTTCCAGCTGTAATAAATGCTGCATCAATTGTGCCTGCTTGAATACCATCAGTTGATTCATCAAATGATAGATTTTGCGGTTTGATATCTTTATCTGTTAAACCGTGAACCTCTAATACTTGCATCGCATTAATATAAGCTCCGGATCCAGGTGCTCCTACTGAAACAGCTTTGCCCTTTAAGTCTTCAACTGATGTAATGCCGCTATCTTTCGTTGTGACAAGCTGAACTGTTTCCGGATACAAAGATCCGATTGCCTGAATATTGTCAATGGCGTTTCCTTCAAACATTTCTAGTCCATCAATTGCGTATGCCGCAATATCTGTTTGTGAAAAGGCGATTTCTGCTTCACCCGCCCTTAAGGTTTCCATGTTCTCAGCTGATGCACCTGATGTTTGTGGTGTAATGTTGGCATTTGTGTTGTCTGTGATGATTTTCCCAATTTGGCCCCCGAGAGGATAGTACGTTCCACCTGTACCTCCTGTTAGTAGGCTTAAATCTTGCTTTTCACCTGAATTGCTTTCGGTTTCTGTCGTGCCTTCTTCCCCATTTGCATTCCCAGAATCAGTTCCGCTGCTACAAGCAGCAAGGACCATCATGAACGAAAGGACGAAGATAAACAACAAGCTATGGCGCGTTTTTTTCATCTCTGTTCCCCCTTTTATAAAATTGAGTTAAAGCGCAAGCTCTCTTTTATATATGATGGAATGATGCTGTACATGCATATGAATCTCAATCCTTTTTCCTATTTATCCCACTTTGAAGGAAAGCTAGCTCTCTAATATTTCGATGTAGTATCTTATTCCTAATACAAGAACTCTATAGTTTGTAACGAATATCAAGCTTATTATTTGGTAAACCTCCTCCCTCTTTAATTATATAAATACAAAATAGAACTGACCCTAAAAGAGTCAGCTCTATCCTTTAAACATTCACATTTTCACTTTTCTTTACAGCCGGAACCTTCTCCAGAGCTGCATCGAAATCCTTAATCAAATCTTCAACTTTTTCTAATCCTACACTTAACCTCAGCAACCCATCAGAAATACCTCGTTTTTCCCGTTCTGCTGGCGGCATTGCTGCATGTGACATTTTCGCTGGATACGAAAGGATCGATTCAACCGCACCTAAGCTTACCGCAAAAACTGGGAGCTGAACATTCTCAACTAAAGTCCTTACAGCATCCCCATCTGCTAATTTAAATGATAACACTGCTCCTGGCCCGTCTGCTTGATATCGCTGTGTATCATGCCCTGGATGGAAGCTTAATCCAGGGTAGTACACCTCTTCTACTTTTGGATGCTCTGATAAAAACTCGGCGATCTTCAACGCTGATGCTTGTGATTGCTGCAGGCGAACATGTAGTGTTTTTAAGCCTCTAAGGACTAACCACGCATCCTGTACGCCAAGTACTGCTCCAAATGCATTTTGCAACTTATATAAACGATCTCCCAATTCCGGGTCCTTAACTACAGCAAGACCTGCTAGGACATCACTATGACCTGCCAGAAATTTCGTTGCACTGTGAAGCACAACATCTACACCTAGCTCCAATGGTCTTTGAAGCTCTGGTGTTAAAAACGTGTTATCCAAAAAGGTTAAGCAATCATTTGCTTTTGCTAAATTCACGATGCCTTGAATATCTGTTACCTTTAGCAATGGATTTGAAGGTGTTTCCATATAGATGACCTTCGTGTTTGGTCTGATCTCAGATGCAACCTGATGAAGATCTGTCATATCTACAAACGTATGCTCAATACCAAAACGAGTTAAAACATCTGTAATAATACGAAATGTTCCCCCATACACATCCTCTGTCACCAATACGTGATCACCTTGTGATAATAATAAGAATGCGGTAGAAATAGCAGCCATTCCTGAAGAAAACGCTAAGCCTCTTGATCCGCCTTCAAGCTCTGCAATAGCTTGCTCTAATGCTTCCCGCGTTGGGTTTCCTGACCGTGCATAATCATACTTTCCAAATTCATCAATATTAAATTGATGAAAGGTTGAGGAATGGTGGATGGGCACACTTACCGATCCTGTGCTGCGATCCACTTTCGATTCATTATGAAGTAATTTTGTTTGAAATGACCAATCATGATTGCTCAACTGTTACCGCTCCCTTCATTGCCTTAAATGCTTGTGTTAAGTCCTCAATAATATCCTCAGCATGCTCAACACCTACTGAAAAACGCAACAATCTGTTACAGACACCATTTGCAATTCGAATGTCCTCCGGGATATCCATGTGAGTTTGAGTAGCTGGATACGTAATGAAGCTTTCAATACCACCTAAGCTTTCTGCAAACGTAATAGTTTTCAAGTTTTTCAGGAAAGGATTTACCCATGTTTCATCTTGTAAACGGAATGAAAGCATGCCGCCTTTTCCCGGATACAAAACATCTAGGACATCTGGATGCTCCTCTAAAAACTGTGCAACCTGCCCGGCATTTTGTTGATGCTGTCTCATACGAAGGGATAATGTTTTCATTCCTCTCATTAATAACCATGAATCAAATGGTGATAAAACCGCTCCGATTGCATTTTGATGCTGGAAGAACTCTTCACTTAATTCTTGACCTTTTGTCACAACTAAGCCAGCAAGAACGTCGTTATGTCCGCCTAAATATTTTGTTGCACTATGAATGACAATATCCGCTCCATCTAAAATAGGTGTTTGAAGCACTGGAGTGTAGAATGTATTATCAACAATGACTAAAATTTCATGTTTTTTGGCAATAGCTACTAATTCCTTAATATCTGCTTCCTGCATTAATGGATTTGTTGGTGTTTCAATGAATAGAGCTTTTGTCTTATCATTAATCCGTTTTTCCGTTTCTGCAGGATTTGTGAAATCATCATACTGGAAAGATAATCCGTACTTTCTCCACTCTCTTTCAAACAAACGGTATGTTCCCCCATATAAATCAGAGGATACGATTAATTCGTCGCCACTTTGGAATAAAGCCATGATCGTTTGAATTGCTGCCATACCTGAACTAAAAGCAAATCCTCGATCTCCATGCTCTAAATCAGCAATCGCTTGCTCTACAAGTAATCGAGTCGGATTTCCTGTACGTATATAGTCAAACCCTGTCGATTCTCCAATCCCAGCATGGCGATAAGCTGTTGAAAAATAAACTGGTGGATTAACAGTACCTGTTACTTTTTCACTTCGATTTCCAATTTGCGCTAATTTCGTTTCGATTCGTTTGCTCATGTTTGTGTCACTCCTAAAGTTTGAATTATTGATTATGGACATGAGAGAAAGCGTTCTGAGGCAAAATAAAAAGTCTTCCTCGTTAAGAAGAAGACTTTGCTGTTATTTAAAGTTCGCTTCTTCTTATCTCTCAAGCATAAAGCTGGTGTGGCTTGCTGGATTTAGCACCTTGGCACTCGTGGAAGATCTTAAATAGGAATTTGTTAACTTAATATTTACTTATTCACTAGAAGCTACATAAATTGTATATGGGCTTTTTAAAAGCACTCAAGTGCTTGCGGCTTGCGATGCAAGCCAGCGACAGATGATGGAAAATGCTTCGAACAAACAAAACCGCTTTGTTCGCTTCATTTTCCATCATCTGTCGGTGCTTTTAAAAACCAACTTTAGGTATCTTCTATGAAAGAAAATATCAATTACCTGATCTTCATTCGTTTTGAACCGGTTGCTGAGGCTTCATAGGGCCAGTCCCTCTGCCTCTCTTGATAAGAAATATATGAAATTTTTAGGTTTACTTTTTTTTACTACTTTACATGATTCAAGTATAGAATGCAATATAATTATTGTAATAGTTTGACTTGTTTAATCAATTTTAATTGTAAAATAAGTATAACTTTAATTGATACACGAAAAAAAACCGACATATTGTCGGCTTTTTCTCTACTTCGTTTTCTCATCAAAATAATTCACAGAATACATAGAACCTTCCGCAACCATTGTATTATCTTCTATATCATATGGATCTGGATGGCCAGCTTTTTCTACGACCGCTTTTTTTCTAGACAAAAGTATTTTCGCTTTATTTTTTATTCGTTGTATTCCATAGTTCATCTTTTCTTTTCTCTTTTTATCCTTCAATAAATATGAAGTAACACCTATTGTTGATAGTGCAACACCGGATAAAACCACTTTCCTTTTTAAAAAGGTTTGTTTGTTCATTTGTGATTCTCCTCCCACTTTTTATTTAATAGGTTTACTAGATACATTCCCTTGTCCCAATTTTTTAAACCTTTTTCCCCCTGCTTCTACATGCATTTTTAAGGATGAATCCCTGTCATCGTGTTAAAATAGTAAGGGGTTTCAAACAAATATGTTAAAGAGTATCATCAAGGAGGAGAATTATGAGTAAACAAACAGGTATCATAAAGGAACGTTCCTTTTATTCAGCTTCGCTAGAGGAAGAAATGACATTACTTATTTATCTTCCTGAAAACTTTTCTCCTTTGTACAAGTATAGTTTATTAATCGCACAAGACGGCCAAGATTATTTTAAGTTGGGCCGTGTTGGCAGACAAATTGAAGCACTCATGAAAGAAGAAGAAATTGAGGATGTTATTGTTGTTGGAATACCATACAACAATGTAGATGATCGAAGAGATAAATATCATCCAAATGGTGTAAAGGTTAAACAATACATACGGTTTCTCGCCCATGAGTTAGTTCCATATCTGGATCAAGAATTTCCAACCTACCAAATCGGCTATGGCCGTGCTCTTATCGGCGATTCTTTAGGAGCAACAGTATCGTTGCTTACAGGGTTAACATATCCAAATATCTTTGGTAAGCTTGTTTTGCAATCACCGTATGTAAATGATGACGTAATTGACATCGCAGAAAATTTCACTTCAACTACACGCCCTATTATCTATCATCAAATAGGTAAAAAAGAAACAGCCGTAAAAACGACTGATGGAGAGATCGTTGATTTTGTCACACCTAACCGCAAGCTTGCAAAGGTAATAGAGAAGAAAGGATTCTCTTATACATATGAAGAATTTGATGGCGATCATACGTGGAAGTATTGGCAGCCTTCATTGACGCCCATTTTCAAACACATATTTGAGTAATTTCAGGAAGAACGCTACGTACATATGTTTATTTTTAAAAATTTGTTATACTAACATTAAAATGATTCGTTTGGAGGGAATGACATGAAATACGGAATTGCCCTTTTTCCATCAAAAAAGCTACAAGACTTAGCTAATTCCTATCGCAAAAGATATGACACTCACTATGCATTAGTACCGCCGCATTTAACATTAAAAACACCATTTGAGGCAGAAGACAATGAAATAGAAGTCGTTGCCAAAGAGTTACGCGAGATTGCAGAAGCAACAAAACCATTGCACATATCGATTAAAAAGGTAAGCTCATTTTCACCAGTGAATAATGTTATTTATTTTAAGGTGGAACCAACTGACGAGCTAAAATCCCTTCATGAAAAATTACATACAGGATCACTGGCTGGTCAACCAGAATATGCATTTGTACCACATATTACAATCGGACAAAACTTATCAGATGATGAGCATTCTGATGTTCTAGGCAGTCTCAAAATGCTTGATATTCATCATGAAGAAGTTATTGATCGTTTTCACCTATTATATCAATTAGAAAACGGCTCCTGGACTGTCCATGAAACATTTTTATTAGGAAAGGAAAACGAATAATTGAACATACAACACGTGACAACAAAAGAACAACTAGAAGATGCATTTTTTGTTAGAAATACTGTTTTTGTAGATGAACAGCAAGTACCTGCAGAAGAAGAAATCGATCAATTTGAGAATGAAGCTGAACATGTTGTTTTATATGATGACAGACAGAACCCTGTTGGTGCCGGACGCGTTCGTATCGTCGATGGCATTGGAAAGCTTGAAAGAATTTGTGTTCTATCAACAAGCCGTAAAAATGGTGCAGGTCGAATAATTGTTGAAAAACTAGAGGAACTTGCAACTCAACAAGGTGTTAGCAGGCTAAAGCTAAATGCACAAACACACGCGATTCCCTTCTATGAAAAATTAGGCTATGAGGTTGTGTCAGACGAATTTATGGATGCAGGTATCCCACATGTTACGATGATTAAGGAAAGCGCAAGCGCCTTAAACAGCCTCGGGCAATAAGACGATTTAGAATAGAAGGCGTTCTTTGCCTTCAATTCTAAATTGGCTTATGACCTCGAGGGGCTAGGCGCTGGAGCTGGATGTCGAAGTGTTATCCATAATTCAAGAAATTTATAATTTACAATGTAGAAAAAAGCTAACCTATCTATGGTTAGCTTTTCTTCGTTACAAGTTTTTTTCGATCCTTTAATCCCGGCGGCTGCTCAAGCCAATTATGTTTAATCATGATATCCGCCCCGCTTTTTGCATATTCAGCAATTTCTATCGATAACCGCTCATAATCAACCGCTAAATCTGCTCGTTGGCTTGCCCCGGCTGCCGCAGAATAGTTTCCTATACCCGCAGCACTAAGTAACGATATTTGAAACATCATAAATTTATCTGAGTATGTTTGTGATGTTGACTCAGTTACACAAACGTCAGGAGAACCAGGAGCGATTATATCACTTTCTGATAATTTGTCTGTAAAGATCTTTACATGTTTTTTTGAAATTTCGCTTCCTTTTAACATATATTGTTGGATTTCCTTGTTTTGAGATGTCTGTCCAAAGCTCAGACATAATTTATTGCCAATTGAATTGGTTTGAATATTCATATAAAGATGAGAAATTTCAACAGCATTTAATGGTCTTTTTTCCGAAAAAGGATTTAATCCCCGAAGATATTTTTTTGAATCCACAAAATCATTGTCCTCAGGTACTTCTATGTATGGTGCTTGCACAAAAAAGCCTTTAGACATTGCCATTTCTAAGGTAGAATTATATAAATTTGCCGCTCCTTGCAAACATTTTGTAAAGAAAAGTCTAATATCTTCTCGGAAACACATGGCTAAAAATCCTGAATATCCAAGCATAGCGACCTTTGACATGTGATTTACATAAATTAATGTAAAGGTGTCAGAGTATAATTTAGGTGCATTTGTATAAACATCTTCATCCGAAAATCCTATTGGTTTCGCAAAACCTTGCTGCTGAAAAAATTCAACTAAAAAATTGATGTTATTTTGGGCCATTTGATAGGATTGCTGGACTTCTGCTTTTATTTCTTGATCGTCCAGGTTTGAGAGCATATGTGTTAACATGGACTTCACCATACTCTCGTTCAAATAGGTCGTCCAAAGAGCTGTGATCTCAGTTGAGGTCAGTGTATTATAGCCTGCCGACACTTATATCCCCCCTTCATTAGATGAAGATTTTTTAATTATTCTTTACTAACTTTCCTTTTTTATTACATTAATCTCTCTCCTAATTCTCATTGTATAAAAAACATGATGTCGCTAAAGATACTATATATGGACTTGTGTGACGGAGGGATTGGACATGCATTTTGGACAAATAACAATTGAACTGTGCTTTGGGTTTATTGCTCTTTTTGCCATCACAAGAATATTAGGCAAAACACAAATCACACAAATCACTACCTTTGACTTTATCTCGGCTCTTGTTTTAGGAGAATTAGTTGGGAATGCAGTTTTTGATGATCAAATTGGCATAGGTGAAATTATTTATGCTGTTGTGGTTTGGGGAATTTTAATTTTTACATTAGAAATGATTACACAAAAATTCAGCAAAACTAGAGGCTTTCTTGAAGGAAGTCCAACTATTATTATAAGAGATGGCCAAATATTAAAAGAAAATTTAAAAAAGTGTAAGCTCGACATTAATCAGTTGCAACATTTAATCCGATCAAAGGGTGTTTTTTCTATTCGTGAGCTTGAGTATGCTGTTCTGGAAACGGATGGTACAGTTAGCGTTCTAAAAAAAGCAGAATATGAAAACCCTACAAAATCAGATCTTCAAGTTAATCAAGAAAAAGTGTATATTCCGATCACACTCATTAGTGATGGCAAAGTATTAAAAGAAAACTTAATAGAAGCCGGTTTCAACTACACATGGCTTAATGAGCAATTAAAGCAACAGAATATATTTCGAACTGAGGAAGTTCTCTATGCAGAGTGGCAAAAAGGAAAAGGATTGCACGTCCAATCTTTTTAGAAAAGCCAAAAGGACTGTTTCAACAATAGACAGTCCTTTTTAACAGATAAGAAAGTATAAAATTTTGTACTTAGTTTTAGTAGTAGCTCCGAAGCACAGGATGTGCAAGTGCAGTCGTTGCAACAGATTTTGCGGTTTTAGACTGTCAGCGCTTATCACCTATCAAACTTCAGATCATCACCCTACGATAAGTCAACATCGGTTCGGTTCGCTTACCGTGTTTCCTAAATCTTTAGTCGATGCTCCTCTTAGTTTGTACGGCGATGACCAAGGCGCTTGCGCTTTTTATTGCTTTGGTTTTATCTTTAAACAATAATTTTCTATTTCTAGCTGTACCTTGTTCTCTCTAACAAGCATTGTCACATAGGCAGTAACAGCTGTTCGAAATAAAAGCCAAGAAGAAACCTTTACATTCCCAATATTCCATTTCATACATATTTGGCTAACCAGCTGTTCATGGGAAATGCCTTCCTTAAATTCATATACAAGCTTTTCTATCGATTTCTTAATCGAAACATGATAAGCAATATTTCGTTCAACCGTTTCTTGAAAATGTTCCTCAAACATACCATGTCCCGGTACAGCACCAGCACACGTAATGGTTTTAAGAATTTCAAGAGATTCGATTGTATCCTGTCCATCAATGATATATGGGATTTTGTGCTTCTCTAGCTGTTCAACCCCAAAATACGAATCAGCAGCAAAAAGAATTCCATCAATCAATAAGCCAAACTGATTAATGCTGTGTCCAGGAAGAGCGATGCATTGAAAAGCGGTTGTTCCAAAAGGATAAATCCCTTCTTTCACCACTTCATCAATCTTGATCGGTTTCCCTTCCAAAAATTTATTTCTCATTTCTGGCAGCGGCTTATTTCCTTGAAATAAATAAAGAGGCTCTAAAATTGGATTTTGCAGTATGGCCGACTCTAATTGAGGTGCGTATGTATAAATCTTTTCAACTGATTGGAGATATTCAGCACCACCATAATGGTCAGCATGTGCATGTGTAACGAATAAATGAGTAATCGGCAATTGCAGTAAGTGTAATTGCTTGATCACTTTTTTTATTGTTTGCTTGTCAATTCCAGCATCAATTAACAATCCATTGTCTTCATTTTTTACATACCCTATATTTACAGCGCCTTGAAAATAGTAACAGCTCTCATTTAGTTGGTGAAAATTCATGTTTTCCCCTCATATTTAACGTTTTTATACGTATTCGTTAAAGAGCTGCCCTTTTCCTGTATACACTGATGAATAGTGATTATTTTTCATTTTTTCCTTTAATATATCTGCAAATTTATTTGTTTCCGTTTTTGTATTTTCTCTGAGATGTTGTTGGTTTAGTTTAATTGAAGATGTTGGCAAAACATGTGCATAATGTTGCTGAACAGAGACAGACCGATTGACATATTGAGTGTATGTATCATGTTGTATTGGCAGGATATATCCCATTATTATCACCTCGTATTCTTTATTTCTCTATATTTTTGAATGATGAAACTATTTTCTTTCACTTTTCGTTCGGTTCTCATTCTGTTATCATAGTCCTTGTCGCTTAATTGAATGAACGTTAACTGAATTTTTATATACATACGATCAAAAAACCTATTTTATGGGAGGAGGACAACTATGAATTCAGCAAAAATGAAGGAATCAATTATCTCCTTAGCACAATTACCTCAACAAGAATTCCAGAGAATATATGAAGAAAGCTTAAAAGAAGCTGTTATTTGCAGGTGCTGTGAAAAGCCAGTGAAGCTATATTTAGGAATAAACCATCCTCCCTATTTTTATCACTCCAATCAAAAGCTGAATGAAGCATGTCAGAAGCAATTTAAGGTGGATTTTCCTGTTCAATTAGAGCCAGCTGTGGAGGTAAAGACAACAGAGAATTTCTCCGAACAAAATGGTTTTCGAATTCCAAAGTCAAGAAGCATTGCTACAGTTGACAAACCAGAAGAAAATGAATGGCGCGAACCAAAAACCCTTAAAGGGAGATCTCCATTTGTCATAAAAGTGAAAGCTCCTACGTCACTTTTAGGCATTCCTTTAGATATGGAACAAAAGGAAGCCGTCATAACAACAGAAGGACCTTTGCTTATTTTGGCTGGTGCTGGCAGTGGAAAAACACGTGTTTTGACAACAAGAGCCTTATACATGATCGAGGAAAAAAAGATCTCCCCTACATCAATGATGCTTGTCACATTTACTGCAAAAGCAGCTAAAGAAATGCAGCAACGGCTACTTGCAAATTCTTCTATACAAGCTTCAAAACTTAACCAATTGGTTATTGGAACTTTTCATAGCATCTTTTATAAAATTCTTCTTCATCATGACCGGGAAAAGTGGAATAGCGGGCGCCTTTTAAAATGGGATTGGCAAAAAGAGAGCTATTTAAAAGCTTCATGCAGAGAATTGGGAATTGATGAAAAGGATTTTCCTTTTGATCAAGCGATTCAGCAAATCGGTTACTGGAAAAATACAATGCAGTCACCCAATGATATCCACCCTGCTGATGATTGGGAGAAAACAGCTCTTACTCTTTATCGAGAGTATGAAGAGCAAAAACAGCAGCGGGGCCAATTTGATTTTGATGATATGCTAGTAAAATGCTATGAACTATTAAAGGAACACCCGACTATATTAACGGCTTATCAAAATCGATTTCAGTATTTTTTAATTGATGAATTTCAAGATATTAATCCAGTTCAATATAAGCTTATTAAGCTACTATCTAGTCATACTAACAATTTATGCGGTGTTGGTGATGATGATCAAACAATTTATAGTTTTAGAGGCAGTCAGCCGTCATTTATTTTAAATTTTAAAGAGGAATACCCTTCAGCAAAGGTGATTACCCTTTCTGCAAATTATCGTTCAGACCATCAAATTGTCTCAACAGCAAATGATGTGATATCCAAAAACAAACATCGGCTTAGTAAGCAAATGATCGCTCAATATGAATCGTCACACACGCCTATTGCTTTTTTTCCATATGATGAGGAGGAAGAGGCAACGATGATTCTTCAAGATATGAAGGAAAAAATTGAGGCCGGAGCAAAACCTGAAGAGTTTGCTGTTTTATATCGCACCCATACAGGTGGACGAGCTGTGTTTGAACGATTTATTCAATCAAGTATTCCTTTTATGGTTGAACAAGGTCAATCTTCCTTTTATGAAAGAAAAATGGTAAGGGGGATCTTATCCTATCTTCGCCTTAGCATGAATGCTGATGATAGCTCAGCCATAACCGAGTTGATTCGCGCACTATTTTTAAAACAATCTGTCATAAATGATGTAAAAGCTCTATCTATCCTACATGACTGCTCACTTGTTGAAGCCCTGCTTCATGTTAATGGGCTACCTAATTTCCAAAAAGCCAAGCTTAAGAAAGTCATTCCAAGAATCAACTCTCTTAAAACTGAAAAACCAGTTGCCGCTCTGTCAATCATCGAGAAGGATATGGGCTTTATCGATTATTTAAAAAAGCAAGGGAATGAAGGAAATGCCATGGAAAAAGGCTCTGATGATCTCAATGAGTTAAAGGTTGTGGCAAAGAAATTTGTAACTGTACATGATTTTCTCCAGCATGTCGATCATATGATTGAGACTCAGCAATCCATAAAAACGGTGAAGATGGAATCAGGGGTCCAGCTTATGACCATTCATCGCTCAAAAGGCCTTGAGTTTAAGCATGTATATGTACTAGGTGTTGTAGATGGATCTTTACCGCATGATTTTGCATTGGAGTCTGCTCGAAAGGAAAAGTTTGAACATCTTGAGGAAGAAAGAAGATTGCTTTATGTAGCGATGACACGAGCCAAAGAACATTTATATTTATCTGTTCCTTCGTATCGAAGAGGTCGGAAGGCGGCAGCTTCGAGGTTTATACGCGGAATGATGAACTAAAGTGGCAAATTTCATCTTTATTACTTAGTTTCGTACGGGTTACTCTGAGTTAACGTACTCAATTTTTGCAGGTTTCACGAGTTTTTTGCAACTTTTAAACTATTTTTATAGGTTTGACTCACATTCTTGCAAATTCTAAGTCTTTTTTGCAAATATGAGCTATTTTTTTGCAAAGCAGAACAAATTAAATTCGCAACATTCTGTTGCACAGACAGCATTTGCACGTCCTGTGCTTCTGAGCTGGATGTCGTGCGCTTATCCATTTTATAAATTCCTAAGCAACTAGAAAGGGATCTGACTACCAAAGTCAGACCCCTTCTTTTTCTTTATTTTTTATTCATCATTTTCGCAATTGTATTAAAATCTAATTTTTCGTTCCCATTAACAATTGATTGTACAATTTTATCTTCCATTTGCTTGTTAACTGGTTTATTGGCAATCTTAGAAACTCGTTGAATGACGCTTCGTACAGTTTTTTCATCTTTAAAGTTTGCACCTTGTAATGAGTTAGCTAATGCGAAAATATCATTCATGTTCACACCAGTTTTACCTTCAAGATTTTTAAAGAATTTGCTATCCATTTTCCCGCCTCCTTAATTCATGATATATCGTATGGTATTTCACATAAAATGTGATAAAAAAGTCATCTTTTTAATTAAGTGAAACTTCCATCAGTGTGGGATTTCTTCATCCCACACTGATGGTTAGTTGAACCAACCCGCCCTTTACGGGGCCAGTTATCCCCTAAACTCAGAAGTTTAAGGCGGGGGTCTTACTGCCCGGTAAGAGTGGGATAAAATCAAAGGTTTTCCACTGAACATCTTAAACATCTTAAAAAGACGAAAGTACGAGCAGTCAATCTTGCTCGTACTTAGTTCGTCAATAAAGCTTCATATTATTAGTTATAAAAAGAAGCACCAACAATGATTAAAAGGATGAATAATACTACGATTAATACGAAAGAACTTCCGTAGTATCCACCACCATAACCATAGTTACCTCCACCATAGCCGTAACCCATGTGCTAAGCACCTCCTCTACCCTAACTTCACTATAATCTATGTAGAGAATGAGGAAACGGTGTGGACGAATATACAGTGTGCATTCGTTAATTTTTCCTAGTTTTTGCTTCCACCCATTTTTCATATTCTATTGCGATGATTTCCATTCGGTGTTCAAAGTCTTCAGCCGCTTGGTCTAACGTATCCAATTGATGTTTTATGTCTAACAAATTTCTGTCTTCTCCAGCTTGGATATGATCATGCTTTCTCATGGTTGAATCTAGCCAACCTTCAAAAATAAACTCTAAAATACTCATATGTTCTCCCCAGTTTCTGTCTTTTTCAATTCATCATCAAAATAGTCTGCATACAAATTTCCATTAGAATCGATTTGACCGAGAAATACATCTTTCACACTTCGTTTTTTCTCTTGAAGCTTACTCTTTATCCAATCAATTGTATATCCCCCCTCATAGATCGTTTTTTCTAAGAAATGTCCATCCATGATAACGGTTAAAGGTGTTTTCAATTTTACCCCGTTTCCGAAAAAGTCTTCCCATTTTGTTGGCTGCTTTTCTTTTTTTAATAAAACACTTAACTCTCCATTAGTCTCTAAAATGGCAAATTCTACATCTGATACTTGAAAAATGTTTTTCTTGCGAAGCTGTTCAAGCAGCTCATCTGCGCTATATTTTTCATGCTTTAAATTTTCTTCTAATATTTTGCCATCCTGTATAAAAGTTGTCGCTTTTCCCTCAACAATGTCTCGAAACTTCTTGCTTTTAAGTGAAACATACGAGATCACAAGAGGAAATAACGTCCATATTAAAATGGAAACTACTCCGTTTATGATATTTAATTCAACATCCATTGTAATGGTTCCCGCAATATCACCAACTGTAATGCCAGCGATGTATTCAAAAAAAGATAGTTTGGATAATTGTTTTTTCCCTAATAACTTGGTAATTAAAAATAATCCAATGATAATACAAAATGAACGAATAACCACTTCAATCCAATTCGGCATTTTTCTTTCACCCTTCTTGTGGAATAAATGCTGAATATAGTATGTGTTATACCTGCGAAAATATGTTTTCGTACATTTTATTGCCTTTATAAGAAGTATTGGGAGTGAGTGATTTCCGCTGCAGGAAACTCGCTTTCCGTGGGGCGTGCGCTGAGCCTCCTCGACGCCAGCGTCTGCGGGGTCTCACCTGTCCCGCTTCTCCCACAGGAGTCTCGCACCTTTCGCTCCAATCAACCTAAATAGTGTTGTACAAAGGAACTTACATCAATAACCTTTTAGAAAAAAGCCAAAGAAAAAGAGACTACCGTTTACAAAGGTAGTCTCACCATTCAAACAATAATAAGCTGGTTGGAATCACACTCGTTTATTTTTCTTTCCACAGCCACAGCCAGTCTTTTTTACCTTTTTAGGTCTTGACACAGAAATCGCTTGATTTGAGTTAGTCGGTCTACCGGAAGGATTCAAATTTGCCTTTTTCATGATTATCCCACCTTCCTAACGAATTAATAAAGCTTACAGACGTTATATGAATGAAAAACTGATTGTTTTTAACGTCTACATGATTTCAGCTTCTATATCTCATCTTATGTGAAAATATTATTTTGTTTCTATGTGATTCGCCTATTCTACTAATTTACCTACGATAGATTCAATAATTCCAGCAAGCCCTGCTATAGCTAAGATCACAATTAATGGTTCAGCACCTAATGGCCAGATCCTCCATATTCCATATAAAAATGCCGTACACCAAACTCCTGTACACCAATAGCAGCTTAATAATTCACCAATCCATGCCCGCATCCCTTTACCTTTGATCTCAATATAAATTTCGGTTTCACCGTTTTCTTTTACCTCTTCAACCTCGTGATGGAAAGGACTACGAATAAAGCCTGTAATATTATCAAAAACCATTAACCGCGTTAACCGAAAAGATGCAAAAGCCAAAATCAGTAATTCTACCCAAGTGATCATCCTCTCCCACCTTTCTATAGATAATCCTTATACATTATGAATAGATTTTTCATTTATGAACTCGGACAAGATAAAAATTTTGTACCTAGGACATATCTCTAAATGATTCATTTGTCCGCTGGCATTTATAAGAAAAATGGGTGCAAAACCTGTATGTTTGACTCATTCAAAAGCTAGTGAATCTGCATTATATACAATTAAAAGGGAACACAACTAACCTCACGATTTCTTTCCTTCCCAAGCGTCCCATCTTAACGGTGAATGGGTTGTGTCCCCTTCTTACCTCTTATCGATGAAAGGAGTGAATTTGGATGTCAACTAGATGGTCTGCGTTAGATGATTGCAAATGCAAACATGAAAATACAACTCAAGATGCTGTTCAAGTAAGTGATACTGTTCAAGTTTCAGAAGAATTTATTCACATTAAAGATTCCTGCAACATTGATATTAAATCAACAGACACACAAGTTGCTGTTTCATTACAGGCAGCGATTCAAGTAGCGATTGCATTAGTTATTAACTTAACAATTGCTGATAGTAGCCGCGCTGAACAAGTGACTCAGGATTTGTTACAAAACTCTGTTATCAGGCAAGCGAATAAACAAAAAGTATTCATCGAGAACTCTCGTGATGTGACGATTACGACAAGTGATACAGATGTAGCCATTTCTCTCCAGGTTCTTATTCAAATTTTACTAGCATTGCTAGTATCAATTGATATCCTATAAAACTTACTAAGATAAATAAGAGAATATTTATGGGGAAGGGGTAGCTATATGCTATTTCCCCTATCCATTTATATATTGGAGGTGAACAACATTGTCTAATGATAAATTAGATCTTAAGGAAATCTCACAAACGATGATGCAGCTTTTTGTACAGGATGTATTAAGCAAAAACAATATTTCAAATGAAACTAAGAAAAAATTAACTGACGAGCAAAAAGAACAACTAAAAAAAGTAGTTGCAGATCTTCAGGCACAAGTTGATGAATTTGTTAAAGGAGCTAAGGCAAAAGAAGAAAAAACGGAAAAAATCGAGGAAGCGCCAAAAAACATGACACTACGTGAAATATTAAAAAATAAGAAGAAAGACAATTAAACTAAAAATGGGTATAAATACCAAGATGTTTGTCTTATACAAAATAGATTTTCAAACATTTAATAATAGTACATCGAAAGGAGGAATATTTAAATGCAAGCAAAACCTTATCAATGGGTAGCATTAGACCGCAATTCTTGTCATCCAACAAGCTGTAATTTTTCTAATGAGGTGGCTGGAGCTAACGTTCGTAACTTTGGTGACGACGATGCTACAGTTTCACAAGTAGCAAACCAAGTAAGTGAAACAGAGCAATTTTCTTCTGAAACAATTATCGTAAAAGATTCTTGTGACATCGATATTCATTCAACAGATACTCAAGTAGCCGTTTCATTACAGGTAGCACTTCAAGTTGCAATCGCACTTGTTATTAACCTAACAATTGCTGATAGCGCTCGAGCAGAGCAAGTAACTCAACAATTACTGCAGGAAGCTGATATTAGACAAACTAACAAACAAAAACTAGTAATCGAAAACTCAAAAGATGTAAAAGTAACAACAACTGACACTGATGTTGCGATCTCCTTACAAGTTCTTCTTCAAATCTTAATTGCACTAGTGGTTAACATCGACATTTTCTAATAATAGAAAGCAGGCTCGCCCTGCTTTTTTTCTATACAAGTGTCCGGTTCAGATTACATATTCTGTTTAAGAAAGCAGCTCGCATTTATATCTTCCTGCCCTTAAACAGACAAGTTTTACCATCTTTTTTTCATATATTCACCTAAATTCTTTCTGTATGAATCAAACAATATAGACGATAACCCACACCAACTAGTCATTTCCCACATAGTCTGTTAAGGACTAAAGTCAATAAATTATAAATTAAGGAGATGACTATTAATGGGTTGCAAAGATAAAAGAGACAGAGATAACAATTGCGTATGTGAAGCGGTAGAACAAATTTTAGCTGAGCAAGAAGCAGTAGAAGAAATTACATGCCCAACTAGCTGCTTCAGCAATTTATTAGGCCCTGTCACTGGTCCACAAAGAGACACAATTCCTTTCATCCTTTATGGAAAAAAAGGTGAGCTCTTTAAAGCATTCGGTAATGTTGGTGGATTCACAGGAGACATGACTTGCTTCCAAACAATCTTCTTCCGTGTTGAAGCTGTTGAAGATTGCTGTGCAACACTATCATTATTACGTCCTGTTGACGTTGATGGTAACACGTTAAGTGTATGTAATCCTTGTGACGAAGATTTCTTTGGTCTTGAAAAAACAGACTTCTGTATCGAAGTAGACCTTGATTGCTTCTGTGCTATCCAATGCCTATCACCAGAATTAGTGGACCGAGTTGCAGATGAAAGAAGAAAACACCACAAATAATAAAAACTAATCAAAGACTGCTGAATCACCGGCAGTCTTTTCTTTATCTATTCATGTGAAAAATATTACATAGCTTATTAAATTTGTCGCGATCTTTAAATATAGGCTTTTTCCCTAGAACTTATTACTTTCATCATTCTTATACTATTAATAAGAATGAATGGTGGGAGGGATATCGAAAATGAAACATAAAGATGCCTTTAACTGTGTATGTGATGCGGTCGAAAATATAATGAACCAACAGGAAGCTGTCGAGGAAACAATATGCCCGACTAGCTGCTACTCAAACCTATTAAACCCTGTCAAAACCCTTGGAGATACAATACCTTTTCTTCTCTTAAATGAAAAAGGTGAGCCATTTAAAGCTTTTGGTCATGTTGGCGGGGAATGTTTTGAAACAAACTTTTTCAGAGTCGAAAAAATTCATCATTGCTGTGCAACACTAAGACTACTACTTCCACTGAATTGTCATGGATATGCAGCTCATGAAATTTGTGATGTAAAAGAGCTTGTGAAAACTAGAAATTGTGTAGAAGTTGACCTTAGCTGCTTCTGTGCAATTCAATGCTTATCACCTCGCTTACTTGCTGGATAGCAGAAACTTTTTATATACTTTCTGATAGAAAAAAGTTAGACACATCGTGCCTAACTTTTTTTACTTAAGTACATTAAAACCCTAATAAATTAATTTCTTTAATTTGATTCATTTGTACATCAATTGGCTTAGGATGTGTTAAGGAACGGATCGTCACAATATCATTTTCTTCTGTCATAATCACTCCGCGGTAGGTTTCTTCAACTGTTATGATTTGACAAAGTGTTCTAGGCATATTTTTTGGTAAATTTTTAAAAAACTCGATCTTTTCTTGAACATTCATTTGTGTAATTGGTTTTCTTTGCTTTCGATACTCCTTGACTGTAGGCTCTTCATCTACCTGCTCTTCTTGCTGAATGGCGACAGCCGTACTAACAGCCTCTCGCTCATGAACATCTTCTACTACTTCCTCTATCGCCTGATTCACAATCTCTTCAGCTTTCTTCGGTCTTTCCATCACTTTCTGTTTAGCCTTTTTCACAACATGAGACTGCATATTCACATGAACACCATCTGAGTCAGGTTGAACAATATACATAAGGGGCTTCATTTTGTAGTTTTGCTTGTTGGTCATTCGTTTCCCTCCTATAGCATAAGTCTACACACTCAACATGTTATGCGAGAGTACTAGGTAATGTGCCTATTTTCTGCAGGCTTCTTATGGTTGATTCTACATTAAAAAGAAAAAGCGACTTAACCAAACGGCTAAGTCGCTTTATTTACTAATAAGGAATCAACAAAAAAGTTATGCTAAGATGTGGTATCCGGAGTCAACGTGAAGGTTTTCTCCAGTCATTCCTCTTGATAAATCACTGAATAGGAATAATGCAGTATCTCCAACTTCCTCTGGTGTTGTTGTACGGCGAAGTGGAGAACGCTCTTCAATATCTTTTAAGATCGAGTTAAAGTCACTAATACCTTTTGCTGAAAGTGTACGGATTGGACCAGCGGAAATTGAGTTCACGCGAATGCCATCTTTTCCGAGGTCACTTGCTAAGTATCTTACACTTGCTTCTAAAGAAGCTTTTGCTACACCCATAACATTGTAGTTTGGAAGGACACGCTCTCCTCCAAGATATGTTAACGTTACAATGCTTCCGCCTTCTGATAATAGACCTCTTGCTTCTTTAGCAACTGCAGTTAATGAATAGGAGCTAATGTTTTGAGCAAGCAGGAAGCCGTCGCGTGTTGTGTTTAAATATTCACCTTGAAGCTCTTCTTTATGAGCAAACGCGATACAGTGCGCGATCCCGTGAATCACACCAACTTGTTCCTTAATTGTTTCAAAGCATGTTTTGATTTCTTCATCACTTGTAATATCACAAGGTAAAACAAGTGAATCATTGCCCTCTAAAGATTCAGCTAAATCGCGAACAGATTTTTCAAGTCTTTCACCAGCATATGTAAAAATTAATCGTGCACCAGCATTATGTAAAGAACGTGCTATTCCCCATGCAATACTGCGCTTATTGGCTACTCCCATTACGACAATATTACGTCCTTTTAATGATAAATTCATGTACATCCTCCTTAAAATTAATACATGTTATTAGTACCTGGTTATAATTATATCATTGATTTCGAAAAAGTGCTATTTCATAATTTTGTTTTCATTTAATTAAACAAAATGCTAGCTTCAGTGCTTTCGATAAATTCACTATCATTTCTCCCCTACAAAAAAACTGACTCCATAATATAATGGCAACTAATACATAGTTTGCCCCGTCTTATCAGGAGTCAGTCTAATTGAATGAAATTTTTAATCTGCTATCCAACGTATCGGTGATAAATCTTTTTTGCTTCAGAGATATCCTTAGTTCCATGAATTAAAGCTCGGCCATCTTTAAAAAGGACAATTCGATGCTGACCGAATGTAAATGACATTAAAAACGGGTTTTCTAAAAACGCATCCGCTAGCGGCTTCACTCTTTCGGCCACTTGTTCAAATGCAAATTGCTTTGTTTCACTCGGTCTAATTTGGACAGTATCTCTCCCACAAAGAACGGCAGCCTTTGTTTCCAATTCAGCTGTTAAATAAGGATAAACTGGATTAGACCCGCATGTCGGACAAGCATTATTTTTTAAACGATCCATGTTGATTGACGAATATTGATTTTTCCACAAATCAAAGGATACTAGCTTTCCTCGTCTATTTTCTTCGTCTCCTACGAGAAGCTTTAACGCTTCAGCTGTTTGATGGGAAGCAACCATGCTGACAATTGGCGAAATGACTCCGACTGTATCACATGTCATCCCATCAAACGGAATATGCTTTAATAAACAGTGTAAGCAAGGTGTTTCATGCGGAATTATGGTAAAAGATAAGCCATAGCTTCCAACACAACCACCATAAATCCATGGAATCGTATGTTTCAATGAAACATCATTGATCAACAACCTTGTTTCAAAATTATCAGTGGCATCTACGATAAGATCCACACCTTCTGCGAATTCTTCAATATTGGCAGATGTCACATCTTCCACAAATGCTTGAACTTCCACTTCTGAATTTATTTTTTTTAGATGAAGCTTTGCCGCAACAGCTTTAGGAATACGATTTTGAGCATCAGCCTCTACATAAAGCTGTTGACGTTGCAAATTACTCCATTCCACATAATCACGATCAACAATCGTTAATTTCCCAATTCCAGCTCGAGCAATCATCTCTGCGTTTGCAGTTCCCAATGCACCTGCACCTACAACCAAGATATGTTTCTTCTGTATTTGCTCTTGACCTTTCTCTCCAATCGGAGAGAATAAGATTTGTCTTGAATAGCGTTCCATTAAGTCGTAATCATTCCTTCTGTTGGACTACTTGCAATTGCATAGTCTTTTTTAGCTATTCTACCAGCTTCATACCCTAATCTGCCAGCTTCAATAGCCAGCTTCATCGCAACAGCCATTTTCACCGGATCCTTAGCAGCTGAAACAGCTGTATTTAAAAGGACACCATCTGCCCCAAGCTCCATAGCCTGTGCAGCATCAGCAGGAGAGCCAATCCCAGCATCGATGATAACAGGAACCTTTGATTGTTCAATAATAAATGATAGATTAAGAGGATTTAATATTCCTTGACCAGAACCAATTGGTGAAGCACCAGGCATAATGGCATGAACACCTAATTCTTCTAATCTTCTTGCCAGCACGACATCGTCTGAAGTATAAGGTAAAACAATAAATCCTTCTTCTAACAGCATTTCGCTCGCTTTTAATGTCTCAACAGGATCTGGAAGTAATGAACGGTCACAACCGATAACCTCTACTTTGATCATGTCACATAATCCTGATGCCTTTGCAAGCTTTGCAATTCTCACAGCCTCTTCAGCTGTTTTTGCGCCAGCCGTATTGGGTAAAAGTGTATATTTAGACACATCCAGCTGCTCTAGAAAATTTGGCTGCGATTCTTCAAAAATATTCATTCGGCGAACGGCAAACGTTAAGATCTCTGCTTCTGACTGAGCAACAGCCTCTTTTTGAATCTCAAAGGACGGGTATTTTCCGGTCCCCAATAATAATCTTGATTGAAATACTTTATCAGCAATTTTTAACATACAATCATCCTCCTCCTACAAAATGAACTAATTCAATTTCATCCCCATGTTGAATCGGTGTTGATTCATATTGATCCTTTAAAATAATTTCCCGGTTATGCTCAACAATGACTAAACGATTTTCTAACTGATAAAAAGCTAATAACTGTTGTACATTCTTAACTTCCTCATTCAACTCAATTAATTCCCCATTAAGCTTTATGCTCATATCATCACCTCACAAATTGTGGTATATTTCGCGTTATGGAAAAAGCGCTCACATAGTTTTCATCCAGCTTTCTCTTTAATATAAGGTCCTTAATCATCGTCCCTGTTTTAGGAGCAAGGAGAATCCCATTTCGATAATGTCCTGTGGCAAACAGGATGTTGTCATCTTCAGGATGCACACCAATATAAGGTTTCCCATCATCTGACTGCGGTCTTAGTCCAGCCCAAGTGCTTAGTAGCTGTGCAGAAGATATGCTCGGCACAAGAGGGGTAATCTTTTCAATTAAAGATTGAATGCCCCCTAGAGACGGTGTCGTGCTCCAATTGTTTTCAACCATTGTTGCACCAACAACAAATCTTCCATCACCTTTAGGAACAATGTAGCAGTGATCATAAAAAATGGTCTTTTCCAAATGCAAATCATTACTTTTTACTGCAAGACATTCTCCTTTAACAGGCTTCATTCCATTAGGTAAACCTAGTTGCTTAAAGAAGTAACCGCTCCAGACGCCATTTGCTATGACTACTTTATTGCAGATATAGTCCTCTTGTGGTGTACAAAGTACATATTCTGTTGCTGATGTTTTTTTGATGGAATGAACAGCAGCATTCTCAATAAAAGTTGCACCAAGTAAACTGGCTGACTTGGTAAAAGCCTCACAAACATGTAAAGGTGAGACATGGCCATCCTCGGGAATATGAAGCGCTCCTTCAATACCGCTTGATATGAACGGTTCGTAATTTAAAACTGTTTCCTTTGTGTGCCATTCCAGTCCCTCATGATGTTGTGCCACTTGTTTTAAAGAAGCTGCTTCTTCTGAAGTAAATGCGATCTTGTACATCCCTTTATCGACTAGTTGAATATGTATCTGTGAAAGTTCAGAAAGCTCTTCTTGCAAACTATGGTATTGTCGTTGACTTTCTTTCGCAAACTGAAAAAAAGCATCATTCTGTTCGAGTTCAGAATTAGCACCAAGCATGCCTGCTGCAGCACTTGTAGCACCAGACCCGCCTTTGTCACGATCCAATACAAGAACAGAAACACCTTCTTTTGCCAATTGGTAGGCAATCGATTGACCAATGATTCCTCCACCAACAATTCCTACGTCATAGTGTTTGCTCATTGTATCTCTCCTCCACTGCTCTCGCTTTTAATTTCATCAACGCTTGCTTTGGGTCGTTACTTCCCATCACATAAGACATGACCGCTACTCCATTAACATTTGTTTGTCTAATTCTTTCAATTGTATCTGGAGTAATACCTCCTATGGCGATAACAGGTATGTTGACGTTGTTACAGATCTTCTCTAGCTGCTCAACACCTCGCGGCAATAGATCTGCCTTAGAGGATGTTTCAAAGATATGCCCGTATAATAAATAATCTGCCCCGTCTCTCTCACTAAGAATGGCTTCCTCTAACGAATGAACAGATCTTCCAATTCTAAATGAAGGACTGAATTTTTTTACTTCCTGAATCGAAAAGCCGTGGCTTGGTAAATGGAGATTAGGGATGTCATGTAAAATTGCAACATCCATTCGATCATTAATCACGAGCTTTTCTTTTGGTATACCTTTGGCCGCTAAAGCTGAAACAAGCCTCATGATCTCTGCAGCTGATTTTGTTTTCTCACGAACATGAATATAATCAACTTCACTGTGTATCATAGACAATCGCTTTATCAGTTCTTCAATACTCTGCTTGCCATCTGTAATGACATGAAATTCCACTTTTATTCACCTAAATTCTTTGACAAATAAAAAAACCACTTTTCCATAGAAAAGTGGTTTTACATACACATATATATATCATGCTGTAATCCACTTCCCTACGCTGGTATGAACCAGATCAGGTTTTAAGGGTCTTAAAGAAGCACTTTAATCTCAGCCCATTTTATAGGGCTCCCCTAGCGGTTATTTGTCAATATTCAGTTATTATCTACTTATTATCATACCAAATGTATGCAAACTTTCAAGAACAATTCTTTCACAAACAGAATTTATACTAGTTCAAGCTCCTGTTTTAGCTCGTTCACATATTCTCGTGACCCAGTCACAATAAGACGGTCTCCAAGTTTAAGATCTGTATCACCATGAGGAACAATGGAATCTTTCCCTCTAAAAATTCTTACGAAAATAATATCACCTGTAAACGGGAAATTACGTAATAAAATATTATCGTATTTTGGATTATTTAAATTAATTTGATAAAGGGTTGTTTCCTGATTCGTTAGAATTCTCATGACACTTGGTGCTTCAATGAGAGCACGGAGTACCGTATTTGTCGATAAAAGTGTTGAAAAGATATCAATTCCTTCATCCTTTAACTTACTTGCTAAATCTGGTGAACCGACACTTGCAATCACTCGATCAACCTGTTCCTCTTTTGCAAACAAGGCAATGTCAGCATTTTTCTGTTCATCACCAGTTGCAACAACGATCATATCTACATCAAATGCATTCTGCTCTTTTAAAGCATCAACCTGAAATTCACTAATTTCCTTGATTTCGAATAGTGATTCCGCTATTTGCTGATCAATTTTATCTTGTTGAATATGATAAACAGTTGTTTCATAAAGGTCATGATTTAATTCTCTTGTAACAGGTAATGTCATTTGATTAGCACCAATAAACGACACCTTAATTTTAGAAGGCCCGCCTTCATTTTTAGGGAAGAGCTTTTTAAAGAAAATTGGTGTCACAATACTAGTAATGACCGCAACTAAAATCAAGGCACCGGACATTTCAGATGTGATGATCTTCATTCTTTCCCCAATTGTTGCTGCTGCAATAACTAAAGATAATGTTGATGTTAAAAGGAATCCTGATGCTAATGTTGTTTTCATATCATACCATTTTTTCAAATATAAAATTGGGACAATTTTAGAAATTAACAGAGCAATAAACAATAAAGGAATTAAAATAAAAATCTTTGGATCTTTAAATAATGCCCATATATCTAAATCGACTCCTACCATCACGAAGAAAATCGGGATAAGAAAACCATACCCAAAGGAATCAAGCTTTTGTACCATTTCTTTATTAGGAGATAGAAGTGATACTAATACCCCTGCTAAAAAGGCTCCAAGAATATTTTCGGCACCAATCGTCTCAGATATTGCCACTAATAAAATGATTAAAGTGAAAACAGCCCGAGTCCCAATTTGAATCGTTCCCTTTGACATCGTTTCGATAAAGGAACGGTTCATAAATGTTTTCCCTAAGAAATAGAGAGCTACACCAGCACCAAATAATACTAATAGCAGCAATGTATTGTTTTCTCCTCCTCCATAAATAGAGGCAAAAACAGCAAGTAAAATCATTGTTACTAAATCTGCAATAACAGCGACTAGCAAAATAATTTGACCAATATTAGATTTCATAATCCCAGCATCTTTTAAGGTTGGGACAACAACACCTAGTGAAATTGTTGAGATAATCAATGTCATTAAGAAGGCATTGTCCATTAATCCGATCCATACAAACATATAGGAAAGGAGTAGTGATAAGGCAAAAATCCCCACAAAAACAATCGTTGATACTAAGAAAGTATTTGGAGCATTTTTACCTGAAGGAAGTTTTTCTTTCTTCTTTCCACTTGCAAATGCTGTAAAGTCGATTTCTAGCCCGCTAAGGAACATAAGAAAGATAAAACCTAGCATTGATAATGTCTCCAGCCACATATCCTGGTGAACAATATCAAAACCGCTTTTTCCAATGAATAATCCGACAATGATCTCAGCCACCACAACAGGCATAAAATTAATCTTTAAACGGTGAAGTAAAATTGGGGTTAAAAATGCTGCGAGTATAACAATAACTAATGAAGTTACAGACGCTCCATGCATTCTATCCCTCCTTTTTTATTTTTTCGTTTGTCTTTGCTAAAACGTATTGTTCATTTTAAAAATCTTTGACTGGAAGGATGAAGGCATTTACGAATAGTAAACGCCTTTAACCTAAGAACTACAACAGTTTAACGAATACCGAAATGTTTACAGTCTTAAATCTATAGTTCATATCATATACAACTTTAATTTTTTATTGTAACAATATGCTCGGGTCAGCTATTAGATTAAATATTGCATAAACAATGTTGCCATTCCAAAATAAATTAAAATACTAATAATATCATTAATGGTTGTAATAAACGGACCTGATGCAACAGCAGGATCTACCTTTAATTTGTGCATAATTAAAGGAATAAATGCTCCAGAAATTGTCGCCACTGTCAGTGTGGCCAAAATAGACATGCCTACTAAAATCCCCAGAAATAAAGTTCCTTTCCAAATAAACACGGTAAGAGCCACAACAATTCCGCATATCGCCCCTGTTATGAGTCCGGTACCAGCTTCCTTTACAATCATTTTGCTTAAACTATGATCCTCTGAATCTCCTAAAGAAATTCTTCTTACAGCAACCGCCAATGCTTGTGTACCGGTATTTCCAGCCATTCCTGCAATTAAAGGAATAAAAACAGCTAAGATGGCTACTTTTTCTAAGGTTTCTTCAAAACGGCCAATTAAACTCGCTGTAAACATTCCAAGGAATAAAAGGATAATTAACCATGGCAGCCTCTTTTTTGCTGCTGAAAAAGGACTTCGATCAGCTGAATCAACATCTGAAACAGCGGCCAATTTTGAATAGTCATCACTCGCCTCTTCATCAATGACGTCAACGATATCATCAACAGTGATGATTCCTAATAGATGATTTTGAAAATCAACAACAGGTAGAGCTAAAAAGTTATAGTCCTTCATTTTTCTTGCTACTTCTTCTTGATCCTCAGCAACACTTACAGAATACACACGCTCGTTCATAATCTCAGAAATCATTATATCTGGTTCACTTATTATAAGATCTCTTAAAGATATAACTCCAACCAGCTTCTCTTCTTCATCAATAACAAACACATAATAAATGGTTTCTGCATTTGGTGCTTCCTGCTTTAATATTTGCATTGCAGAATGTACCGTTTGATGAGCATGAATCGAGATATACTCCGTTGTCATAATACTTCCAGCTGTATATTCTTCATAATGAAGCAATTCCCGGATTTCTTCAGCTGCTTCATTGTCCATGATGGTTAAATAGCTTGCAACCTGATCTTTATTTAATTCATTCAAAACGTCAACAGCATCATCTGCATACATCTGGGCAAGCATCTGAGCAGCAAATGTTGGATCCATTTCAGATAAATATGTTTCATATTGACCATCTTCATCTTCAATGTTCTCAAACACAGCTGCCATTTCTTCTGGAGAAAGATATTGGTATACTGTACTTCGTTGATCAGAATCAAGCTTGATAAATAGACTCGCTTGATCATATGGATGTTGTTCTAAAAATACGGAACGAAATTCATCCATATTTTTATCTGTTAAACTTGTTAGAAGTGCTTCCTCTTCAAGCTCTACTTGTTCTTTCACTTCTGACATAAGTTTTCCTCCTCTCCTTTGGATAAATTATCTATAAAGTGAGACTTTCATCAGTGGAAGGTTTCTTTCATCCCCTACTGATGGGTAGCGAAATTTATCACGCTCAAAACGCCACATCCTGTGGCTTCGCCTGACTTGGCCATCCTGTCCTTCGTCGGATCTTTACGGGCAGTTATCTCCTATTTATCCTCTTTATTTCTCTCAAATCTTTAAATAGGAGTCTGACTGCCCGTTAAGAATGGGGAAAATGGAAAAACTTTCATGATTTCGACAAAAAGTTAAGCATTTCTACATATTGTGCTTTTACTCATAATAACTATAATATTCTATATGTGTTTAATGAATCAATAAGTTGAAGAGTATTTACAAAAATGAAACATATTTGAAAATCGAAAGCGCCTCGTTCAGCTCCGACAAGCATAGGCCACAGTTCAAGCACTTTATATTTTCCTAGCAAATACGTAAACGAAATTGCTTTGATCAAATTAAATTTTCAAAATCGATTCTTTGCAAATCGTTCACAATCCTTTAAGATTGTAAATGATACAATGAAGATGGACCGTTTTTCAAGTTAAAAGATTTTAGAAAGGGATCGACTATGACAAATGATAAATCCCCTCAACAACAAATAGATTATACGTTAATTTTTATATTATTTTTGTTAGCGATTGTCAGTACAATCGCTATTAATAGTGCTGAGACAACCTTACCTGCAACATTACAAAGCATCAATTTTTCGATGAAACAAATTCAATGGTATATCATTGGTTCAGTAGCCATTGTTGTGACAATGCTCATCGATTATGATCGTTTTAGACATTTTGCATGGTATTTATACGGTTTTGGTCTACTGCTATTACTTGGTTTAGAGATTTTACCTGAAGGGATTGTTCAAACAATTAAAGGTGCAACATCCTGGTATAAACTTGGACCATTAGGTAATTTTCAGCCATCAGAATTAATGAAAATTATCATTATTATTGTCTTGAGTAAGGTTGTTGCTGACCACCGCGAGACTTATCCACAAAATACAGTCACAGATGATTTTCTGCTTATAGGAAAAATTGCAGCAGTTGCTGGACCACCTATACTTTTGTTAATTCGTCAACCAGATATGGGAATGACAATGGTATTTTGTGTGATAATTGCTTCTTTACTGTTAATTTCAGGAATTAAATGGCGAATTATTTTGCCAGCGGTCATTACTTTTGTTGTCGGAACTGCAACATTTCTTATTTTATTTTTTAAGTATCCGGATATCCTTTTAAAATACATTCTTGGTGGTCAATCTTATCAATTGGATCGGTTTTATGGCTGGTTAAATCCTTATGAATATTCAGGAGAACAGGGCTTCCAGCTTGTAAAATCACTACTGGCGATTGGATCAGGAGAATTACATGGAAAAGGATATAATAACTTAGAAGTTTATTTGCCTGAGGCACATACTGACTTTATCTTTGCGATTATTGCTGAGCAATTTGGATTTATTGGCGGAAGTATTGTTGTATCATTATTCTTTTTGCTCATATACCGTATGATTCATATCTCTTTAGAAAGTAATGATCCATTTGGCAGTTACCTCTGTACAGGGGTTATTGGAATGATTACTTTCCAAGTATTTCAAAACATCGGCATGACAATCGGTCTTCTTCCTATCACGGGATTACCATTACCATTTGTTAGCTATGGCGGTAGTTCACTGGCAACATATATGGTGGCAATAGGGATTGTCCTAAACGTTCGCTCCCGTACAAGAAAATACATGTTTGACTAAAAAAGTGGTACTCTATTTTTAGAGTACCATTTTTCATATCCCCATAGCTTTAGCTATCAATAGATGACAGAGGTGACTGCACATGAAAATTGATGTCATAGGTGATATACATGGATGTTATACAGAATTTGAGGAGTTAACGAGGAAACTGGGCTATGAATGGGAATCTGGTATACCAGTCCATCCAGATGGAAGAAAACTATCATTTGTTGGAGATTTAACAGATCGCGGACCAAATTCTATTCAGGTCATCAATGTGGTTTACCAGCTTGTAAAAGAAAATCATGCCCACTATTCACCAGGCAATCACTGTAATAAGCTTTATCGCTTTTTTTTAGGTAACAAAGTACAAATTACTCACGGACTTGAGACCACTGTTGCAGAATATGAACAGTTACCTCCCGAGAAACAAGCTGATGTTAAAGCGAAATTTATATGGCTTTATGAATCTTCCCATCTATATCAAATTCTCGATAACGGCAAATTAATCGTTGCACACGCAGGTATTCGTGAGGATTATATAGGTAAGAACACCAACGCAGTCAAAACGTTTGTCTTATATGGAGATATCAGCGGCAAGAAAAATCCCGACGGAACTCCTGAGCGCCGTGATTGGGCCCAGCATTATCAGGGTAAGCCAATGATTGTATATGGTCATACCCCGATAAAGGAACCAAGGCGTGTTAACCGTACCATAAATATTGACACAGGCGCTGTATTTGGTAATAAACTCACTTCATTTCGTTACCCTGAGGATCAAGTTATTTCTGTTCCATCCAGTCTTCCATATGATGAAACAAGATTTAGGGAAATATGAAGAATAAAAGCGCAAGCGCCTTGTCCAGCCCCGACAAGCATAAGACGATTTGGAATAGAAGGTGTTCTTTACCTTCAATTCCAAATTGGCTTATGACCTCGAGGGGCTAGGCGCTGGAGCTGGACACCTATACTAAGTACAAAACTTATAAATTCTGATAGTAGAACAAAAGCGCAAGCGACTTGATCAGCCCAGGGCAAATAAGATGATTTAGAATAGAAGGCGTTCTTTGCCTTCAATTCTAAATTGTCTAGACCCTAGAGGCAGTACTTACGCGCCGTCTGTCGCTGTATCGGCACTTGCACATTTTTGGATGCCGAAGCGCTTATCCACATTTGATGCATTTTATAATTTCCAAAGCAATAAAAACAGCCCCACTATCATCACGTAGTAGGGCTAAGTAATTTGATCATATCCTCAGGCATTTCCGCCTTAAACTTTAGCTGCTTTTCTAACAAAGGATGCCAAAATGTCAGTTGTGAGCTATGAAGAGCCTGTCTCTTAATCTCTTTTTCATTTCCGCCGTAAAGTTGATCACCGCATAAGGGATGCCCGATCGAAGACATATGAACACGGATTTGGTGGGTTCTCCCCGTTTCAAGTACAAGCCTTACTAATGTTTTGTCATTTAATCTTTGAACTACCTGATAATGAGTAACAGCTTCCTGACCATCAATACAAACTTCTCTCTCAATAATGCTGTCTTTTTTCCGTCCAATCGGACTTGATATCGTTCCACAATCCAGCTTTATCACACCATGCACAAACGCCAGGTAGATTCGATGGATTTCCTTATTTTTTTGTTGAGCAGAGAATAAAGAATGGGCAAAACGGTGTTTCGCAACAAGCATAAGTCCTGATGTATCTTTGTCCAATCGGTTCACAATGTGAATGGTAGATGGAATGTTGTGTTTTTCATAATAATGAATCAATCCGTTTGCTAAAGTTCTTCTGATGTGTTCCCGAGATGGGATGGATGGAACAAATGGCGGTTTGTTAATGACTAAACAATGTTGATCCTCATAAACGATATCAAATGGTACTTCATCTGCATGTAAGCCTGAGCCTCTTTCCTCTTCAGGAAAAATAACTGTTAGAACATCTCCTTCTTTTAGCTTATGTCTAACTGTCACATGCTCAGCGTTTACTAAAATGTCCCCGCCATTAAATTTAATATCTGTTAATGCACGCTTAGAGATTTTCTTTGCTTTCACAAAGTCAAAAACAAGCATGCCAGCTTCTTCCTTCTCTATAATCCATTCAAGATGAAACGCTCTGTTCATTATTTTTCCGTATCTCCAACAAATGAATCCCTGACTCGCTTCCAAAATGGAAACGGCTTAAATCGGGCAAATCTCACATTTTCATTCGCTACTCTACATTGAATAGACTTAACATCTTTATGTAACAATGTTAAATGGTCAATTGTAATTTGAAAATCCACATCGTTTACCGGTTTTAACATACATGTATGATGCTCAGGCAAAATGAGCGGTGATCCAATTGTTCGAAAGACTCTGTTATTAATGGAAGCCATTTCTGCCAACTGAATGGCGCGTAATGAGGGGTGTAAAATCGCTCCGCCTAGTGCTTTATTATAAGCTGTACTCCCGGAAGGCGTTGAAATGCATAGTCCGTCACCTCTAAAAGTTTCAAACATTTGTCCTTTAATTTCAACGTTCATGACAAGCGTTCCTTCAATACTTTTTACCGTACACTCATTTAGCGCCAAATATCTAGCCTCTCGTCCACCATCATTATGACGGATAATAACCTCTAATATGGGATATTCAACGACCTGATACGGCGTTTTTGCAATGGCTATCACAAGCTTTTCAATCTCATCCGGAACCCAATCTGCATAAAAACCTAAGTGACCAGTATGCACTCCGATGAAGGCGGTTTTGTCTAGTCTGCTTCTGTAGCGATGAAATGCATATAAAAGAGTCCCATCACCTCCAACTGATATAACAATGTCCGGACAATCTTCATCATATTCAAGTTGAAAATCAAGCAAGTAGGTTTTCATCTTTTGCATGATTGAGTTTGAAATTGGATCACCCTTTGATGAAATAGCAAATTTCATAGTTACTACCCCTTTATTGTATTTATTTTCATAATAAGGCTAGTGTGCATTATTTTTTATCCGTCTTCCTTGAGAAAATAGCTTGTGCTTCTTGGATTTCCCCTCTAATCTGCGACATTTCTTCATCTAGTGAATACGCTGCTTCTGCTGCCCGTTTTAAACGAACTTTTATGTTATCCGGGATGTTTCCACTGTATTTATAGTTTAATGAATGTTCAATAGTTGCCCAAAAATTCATCGATAACGTTCGTATTTGAATTTCGACCAATAGCTTCTTTTCTCCTGCAATTGTCTGCACCGGGTATCTAGCAACAAGATGAAACGACCTGTAGCCGCTATCTTTTTGATTTGTAATATAATCTCGTTCCTCAATGATTTCCAGGTCATTTCGGCTCTTTAACATATTGACGACAAATCGAATATCATCGACAAACTGACACATCATCCTTATGCCTGCAATATCTTGAAGACCTTCTTCTAAATCTTCCATTGATATATTTTTCCGTTTGGCTTTATCTAAAATACTAGCAATAGGCTTCACACGACCAGTGACAAACTCTATCGGAGAATGAGAATGCTCCAGCTCATATTGTGATCGAATTCCTCTTAATTTTACCTTTAGTTCCTCTACTGCTTGGTTATAAGGAGCCAAAAATGATTTCCATTGTTGAGCTTCCACCTATGTATCCCCCTTACGCAACCGCCTGTTGTCCCTAACATATTAGGATAGTGAAAAAAGTTCTACTACTTTACTCTCCATTTCATCTCCATAATTTGCATTATCTTTAATATTTTCTAATAGATAACGTAATTCTTCTTTTAAATTTTCAAGCTCAATTTGTTGATCATTTATTTTCATATCGACTCTATACTCTTTGTCCAAAGCTTCTTTTAATTGCGGCCAAATTTGGTAAGGAAGGCTCGCATAGACAAACTCGTCCTTCGATTCTAATATATAAATAAAAGCCAAATGATCAGAATCAACAAGCATCTGTCCTTGAGCCTTTAAATCGCTTTGCTCTAATTCAGCTGAAATTTCTGCCGGCTCCAAAATTAATGTACTATTTTCTACTTTTGTTTCAACTAATTCAATTCTAGTATTCATATGTATCTCCTTCCATTACAATCCAAGATTATTTTACCATATTAAAAAGTCTCATGATAACATTGCGGACTATTTAAATTCGTTAGATAATAGGAAAAGCGGAAGCGCCCGTTCAGCGACGTATGAACTGGAGCACTCCGTAAGAGATAAAGCGAGACTTCCATTAGAGGGCGTTTATTTCCTCTAATGGATAGCGAGACTTATCCGACTTTTACGTGTAATCCACTCTATTTCCTGTTAAGGTCGGGAAAAGGAAACACGAAGAGCGATAGCGATTAGATGCTGACTTATCGCAAGGAGGAGTGTGAAGTTCACTTGTCGATGGGCGCTGGAGCTAGACACAAAAACTAGGCAAGTACCTTTCATTAAGTTTATTCCTTCGAAAAGCGGAAAAGCCTGTTTGAAACTTTTAATTAGTGAGGTCAAACCAATATGTCACAAGAAATAGAAATAGAATTTAAAAACCTATTAACAAAAGATGAATTTATTAAAATAAAAGAAACTTTCCAATTGAAAGATGAACAATTTTTTCTACAAGAAAATCATTACTTTGATACACCAGAATTTTCATTAAAAGAGCTTGGAGCTGCTCTTCGAATTAGAAAGAAACAGAATCAATTTATTTTGACATTAAAGGAACCGGCTGAGGTTGGCTTGCTGGAAACTCATCAAATGATTTCAGAAGAAACAGCCCAAAACATGTTAAAAACCGGAGAATTCGACGGTGGCCAGGTTACCGAGCGCTTAATTAGCCTAGGAATTGATAAAAAAGATATGACTTATTTCGGTACATTAGCGACATTACGTGCAGAAAAAAATTATCAAAATGGTTTATTAGTAATCGATCATAGCCGATATTTAAATAAAGAGGACTTTGAACTTGAATTTGAAGTAACAGATGAACAAGAAGGTAAAAGAGTTTTCCATGACCTTTTAAAGGAACTAAACATTCCAATTCGAGAAACAAAAAATAAAATCCGCCGATTTTATGAGCAAAAATATAGTGAGATGAGGTAAGATTTTTGGATGTTAAAATGAAGTATTATAAAACAATGCTTGAACTTCAGGCACTTCAAAGTTTCAATCAATCTCCAAATCAACCGAGTGAATCAACCTTTGAAACCAATTTCCAAGAGTTATTAAAATCGTTTATTTCCGCGACAACTAGTAAAGATGAAGCCGTGAAGACAGATGTAGCACCAGCATTATCTGCTCTGCCAAATTTAGTGATGAACTCTCCTGTTTTAGATCAATTGACTTCTGCTAGTCAATCTACGGCTCCAATGCAGGCAAACACAATTGATGATATCATCACTGAGGCTGCTGAAAAGTATGGAGTAGATGAAAAATTAATTCGTGCTGTCATTAAACAAGAATCCGGTTTTAACCCTACTGCTAAAAGCCATGCCGGAGCAATGGGGTTGATGCAACTTATGCCAGCAACGGCAAAATCACTTGGTGTTCATAACCCATTTGATGCTGCACAAAATGTTGAAGGTGGAACAAAATATTTAAAGCAAATGTTATCAAGATATAACGGAAATGTTTCACTTGCCCTAGCAGCGTACAACGCCGGGCCTGGAAACGTTGATAAATATGGTGGTATTCCCCCATTTAAAGAAACACAAAACTATGTAAGAAAAATCACTTCAACATATCAGGTATAGAATACTTGGCCGAAGACCATCACAAAAATGGTCTTTTTTTATTTTTTCTCATTAAGACAACTGTACTTTCAGCCTCGTTTTCATATAGTGAAACTTCCATCATTGTTTTTTTTCATCTCCCAATGATGGTTAGTTGAACCAATCGTACCTTTACAGGCAGTTATCCCCCACCTTCCTTCTTTGTAAATCCAGAAGCTTTAGGTGAGGGGCTTACTGCCCATTAAGATTGATAAAATAATGGTAAATATCTCATCTGAGAGCGGTTTGTTTGAGATATAGAAGCACGCTTGTTAAAATGTACTTATTAGAAAAACTTGGCTTATCGCCAAGTCCTATGACGAAAGCCATAGTTTATCTTATACTATCATCCATAAAATTTTTATACTTTCTGATAGTACATCGAAAACGAAAAACTTCCTATGATAAATTCATTTTTATATGAGAATCTTAGTATTTGAGTAGGTTATTTAGCACATCGAAAAGGAGAAATCAACATGACGAATCAACATTTAACACCTTATGATGCTATTGGAGAAGAAACTCTCTCGCGGCTTGTTGATACCTTTTATGCAAAAGTAGAAAAACACCCGCTTTTGGCTCCTATATTTCCCGACGATCTAACGGAAACAGCTCGTAAACAAAAGCAATTTCTGACACAATACTTAGGTGGGCCTCAACTCTATACAGAAGAACATGGCCATCCGATGTTAAGAGCAAGACACCTGCCCTTTGAAATCACACCATCAAGAGCAAAGGCTTGGATAAGCTGTATGGAGTCTGCAATGAAAGAAACTGGCTTGGAAGGAGAAATAAAGGATTTTCTCCTTCATCGGCTACAGCTTACAGCTCAGCATATGGTCAATACCTTTGAAGCGGAAGAAGAAAGCAACATTCAGAAAGAAGGCACAAACAATGACGGAACAACATGAGAAACAGAACGTATCCCTCTTCTTCTCCCATTGTCATGGACATCCAGATAAGCCAATTGAAATCTACATGTTTGTTGATCCTCTTTGTCCCGAATGTTGGGCATTAGAGCCAATCATCAAAAAGCTGCAAATCGAATATGGCCGTCTTTTCACGCTTAAATATATCATTAGCGGCCGTCTAGCAACATTAAATCTTACAAAGAGAAAAAGCCCTGAAAAGCTTGCCCAAGCTTGGGAAAAAACGGCATGTCGTACAGGAATGTCATGTGATGGTAAAGTATGGATGGAAAACCCGTTGTCAACTCCATATCGAGCATCACTTGCCATTAAGTCAGCTGAATTGCAAGGAAGAAAAGCAGGACTCCGCTACTTACGAAAACTGCAGGAGCTTTTATTTATTGAAAGTCAAAATGTTTCAGATGAAGAGATCTTAGTAGATATCGCAAAAAATGTTGGTCTTGATGTGACAGAATTTCGTAAAGACCTTCACTCTGAGAGTGCAGCAAAAGCATTACAATGTGATCTAAAAATCACATCTGAAATGGACGTCCAGGAAATCCCCACTCTTGCCTTTTTTAGTGAAGAAGTAGAACAAGAAGGATTAAAAATTACTGGAATGTATTCTTACGATATGTATGTCCAGCTCCTAGAGGAAATGGTTGGTGACGTGATAAAGCCTTCACACACTCCTCCATTAGAAATTTTCTTACAGCATTACCAATTTGTTGCTTCATCTGAGATTGCAATGGTTTATAATATGACGTTACATGAGGTAGATAAAGAGCTTAAAAAGTTAGTCCTTTCTCAGACAGTTGAAAAAGTTCAAGCAAAGCACGGAACATTTTGGAGATATATCGACATTAAGTAGGGAATGACTTGAGTCATTCCCTTACTTCGTTCCTAGAAAGAAAATCAGGAAATGATATCATTTTGGAAGGATTTCCCTTCGGCAATAGTCAATCAATTCCATGTGATTTATTTCAGCTGATTTTCATCATCAAATCCTTGAAATCTCCACATTCATGATCATCTTTCAACACAAAAAACACAAAGTA
>NZ_JBZFLI010000028.1:0-45986 GCF_058315175.1 Metabacillus sp. RB-C-LZQ-3-1
AAAAAGCAAGCTCTCAATTTTGAAAGATTGCTTTTTACTAGACTAATATTTCCTTGCTTCCTTAACCGCATGGATGAACCTTGCTGCAGTTGCGGTGATTTCTTCTACATATTCAGCAGTTAATGGTTTCTTTGTATTGACTAAAGAGCTTCCTACGCCTACACCGACTGCACCCGCTTTTATATAATCCCCAACATTATCAACGGAAATGCCACCCGTTGTAATAAGCGGGATATGTGGGAGTGGTCCATGTATATCCTTGATATAACTTGGACCAAAGACGTTTGCTGGAAACACTTTAATTAAATCTGCCCCATTTTCATAGGCTGTTAGAATTTCCGTTGGTGTTAGGGCACCTGGAATACTTACGACACCGTAACGTTTGGCCATTTCGATTGTTTTAGGATTTATAGTAGGTGAAAAAATAAATTTAGCTCCTGACATAATCGCAATTCTTGCTGTTTCAGCATCTAACACCGTTCCAGCGCCAACTAGTACATCCTCTAGCTCTACTGAAGCTTTTTCAATTGCTGCACATGCACCAGATGTTTCTACAGTAATTTCTAAAACCTTCACACCTCCGTCTTTTAATGCATTTGCGATCGTAATAATATTCTCTGATGTAGCACCGCGAATGACCGCAGCAACTCCAGTTTCTTTAATGATCTCAAGACTCATGTTACTCCTCCTTATCTAACAATATCTTCACTATTTTTTAATAAAAGCTGTTCTACCTCATCACGTTCTGGCAAACCATCTACATCACCGTTAACCATTGTTACTAACGCACCAACTGCATTTGCTCTTTCAACTGCTTTTTCAAGATCTAGTCCATCGATTAAACCTGATAGAAAACCAGCCGCAAAACCATCTCCTGCGCCAACAGGATCGACAACTTGTTTAACAGGGAAGCCAGGAACTAATACGCTTTCATTTTTCGTAAAATAATAGGCTCCTTCAGCCCCAACTTTCATCACCACTGTAGAAGCCCCGTGTTCCAAGAAGCGCTTACCAAGCTTTTGTGGATCATTTTCACGAAATAAAAACTCACCTTCTGCAACTCCCGGTAATACAATATCTGCTTCTGCAGCTATGTGAAGGAGTGTGTCACGTGCAGTCTGTTCATCCCATAGCTTGGTTCGAAGATTAGGATCAAAAACGATAATGCTGCCATTTTGTTTTGCTAGCTTTATCATTTCAAAAACTGTTTCTCTACAGCTCTCACTTAAAGCTGGAGTGATCCCAGTAATATGTACATACTTTGCTTTTGAAATATACTCATTCTGAAGGTGGCTTGGTGTGAGTTTACTAGCTGCTGAATCTTTACGATAATAGTAGACTCTTGTGCTATTTTGCCTCCTAGGCTCTTTAAAATAAATTCCTGTCGGAGCTTCGTTATCAAATGTTACCTGACTAACATCAACATTTTCTCCCTTCAGAAAAGCTAAGATTGCTTTTCCAAACTCATCATCCCCTAGCATACTAATCCATCCTGCTTTATGGCCTAATCTAGCAAGACCAACCGCAACATTGGATTCAGCCCCACCAATCTTTTTTGTGAAATGGCTCGCATTTCTCATAAAACCGTCACTTGTTGGAGTAAGCACAATCATTGATTCCCCAATTGTCACAACATCCATTTAACACCCCTCATGAAAGCGTTGTTATAGTTCTCTTTAAAGTATAAAGAAGGAAGAAGAATTTCTCTACAAATTTTAAGAATTTTTTTACTACGTTGACTACGTTGATATAACTTCTATTAAAACAATATATCTAAAAGAATATCTATTGTGCCTTCCATACTCTTTTTCTATATGAACAATTCATTTTTTCATATAGAATTAAATGGCATTTTTAGAAGCAACACAATCTGTCTGAAGTCTCATATTATTACGAACTTCTTCACTATCCAATATTAAAAATATATTTCATATAACCAATTAGCTGTTATACTGAAACGTAGCACATTATCCTCTCAATTGATTTGAATAATGTTCATAAGTATCTTTAGTTGTTCTTATAACCTTTTCCAACAATTGTTACTTTATCCAAGTCTATTAAAACGGTAAGATTTCCCGAAGAATCCGACTTGGTATTGTTAAATGTAATAGAGTAAACTTGATCTTTATCATATTCACTACGAATAAACGATCCTATTTCATCATTAACAGTTACTTTCTCAACAGTTGAATCCTTTGGACTTACTGGAATTAACTTTCTCTCCTCATCTGTAAGACTATGGAAAGCCACCATCTCAATAGAAAGTTCCTGTTTAGTAAATGTATCACAGCTTATTAAACCGAAAGGTAAGATCATTAACAAAATGTAAAACATTGATTTTTTCAATTTCCCACTTCCATTCACATAAAGTTGGCTAATTTCATTATTTTGTACTTAATGATTTTACAGTTCAATAATATCGATTTCCTGATCAGTTTCTTTATTTATTAATTTAATTTCTCCCTCTTCAATGGCTGTTTCACTTTCAAAATACCAAATTGATAGATTTTCTAATTGGTATTGGGTAATTACCTCGGTAGGAAGCATTGCCAGGTTTAGAATGTTAGCTTCGTTTTCATTCACTTTCACAATAAAACCTTCACCTTCCCTACCCTTAAGTATTCCATATATTAAATTCTCACCATGCCTTTGATATCCATTGAGCTTTTCTTCATAATGATCTTTCATAGAACTCCAAGTTAACATTCCTGCTTTCCAGCCAAAGAAGCCTTTACCAACAAACGAAGCACCTAAATTGTTTCTATTCTTAATAAAGAAGAAAAGAGCCTCATCTTCTATATAAAAGGCTGGAACTAACAACAAGTTATCTTCAGTAGCTAATAGTGCCTCCTGCGGTTCTGAATATGACTGTTGCTTCTCTAATAAAAGCAAGATTGTTATAATAACTAAAATGATTAAGATGAATGGGATATTTTTATTTCTATTTTTCATGCCATTTCCTTTCTCATTTGAATAAGATGATCAAAAAATTCACCCTTAAGTAAAAAAACCCTATTTCATTTGATGAATTATGATAAAATCAAAAATGTTAACTTTACAGCAATTTATGTTAACATTAAAATTTCTTCAAAGGAGGAAACGATGTATAAACTACGAGGTCATCATATTTTTTGTCTATTGGGATATCGAGGCATGGGTTATTCACAAGAATATGTAGAAAATATGACACGTCTGCACCAATCCTTAAGAGAGAATCCCAAGACGAGGATTCAGCTTATTTTAGGTCCTGATCACTTGTGTGAAAAATATCCCAATTCAGGGAAATACCATTGTCAAGACGACCATATTTATGAAAGAGATGCTGCTATATTAGAAAAACTTGGGCTCAAAATCGGACATATACTGAATTGGGAGGACATTGAATCAATCATAAGTAAAAGGATCGTTCCTACAGATATTCAAATTGTTTGTCAGTCTTGTTTTTGGAGATCGTATGGAGTTTGTGAAGAAGGGATTCAGGATATTCTTGATGGGAAGGGCTTAAGGGAAGTAAAATGATCATGTTCTCAGATTATTGTTTAGATTTTGCTTACTAGTAATTTCATTACTAACTCGAGCATTAACGTCCTTCCACCTTGCTCCCGAAAAAACCGCTTTTTGTAAATCATTACTTTGAACAATTAATTGCATCCCTATCCTTCATTTCCTAGATAACTAATGACCTGTTGGGTGTTTTAATAAGATTTATCACCATATATAAACTAAAACAAAATAAGAGTCGAAAAATGAAGCACAGTGATTTTGTTTATCATTTTATTTCGTTCATTTGGAATCATTAATTAACAAGTAAAATGGTCATAAAAATGGGTCTTAATGAAGTGAATGAACCAAAAGATTCATAAGTGTACATATGCTACCTCTCCCAATATATTCACGTTCACCTTCACTTTTTTACATATTATACCAAACCTTTCATATCAATGTCATAACATATTTGCAAATAACATCGAAGCTTTTCATCACTCTCTTGAATAATTTCACAATTTCAATCCAATCTAAATATGTACTTAGGAGGTGAAACTTATGCCAAATCCATCAAGAAGTAATAAAAACAAAAAAAATAAAATGGCTGATAATAATCCAAGTTCAGGCTCAGCATATAACAGAGAACATGCAGGTCATGTAGAAGGATATGGGGAAAATTATCCTATTTCTAATCGTTCAAGCAAGACTGAAAATCCTGAATAATAGTTTTTAATGTTAGCTTGTTAAAATCGAGTAGAGGGAAAACAAAGCAGTTTATTTTTGCTCCTCTCACAACACCGTACGTACAGTTCGCGGATACTGCGTTTCAATTTATATTTCGGTGTGTACTTTTAGATAATGTCCTTAAGCAGAGGGGAGTCCCCTCTGCTTAAGTCTTATTTTTGAGAATGACTTTCGATAATCTAAGATGTACCGGTAACCTTTTCGACAGTAGGTTAATCCTTTAGCTTCTTTCCTTCGGAACCTTTAACTGGACAAGCGATTAATTCGTTTCTTCAATACCTTCCATTGCTTTCAGATAATACCCTATTTATATTGTTGGGTGTTTATATTCAAACTCCTTTTTTAAAATTTATTATAACTTGTGCAGATGTAAATAATACAAAAAAAGATTGAGAGAAGAACCTCTCAATCTTTTTTCAACTACTTCATTTTACTTTGAACTGTTTCTTGCGCTTTATTTAATGCTTCTTCCGCTGTTTGTGACTGTTGTCTTATTACACTATTAAATACATTGGTATTAATTTCAGTTGCGACATCTGGTGTATATTCTGTAATATTTACAGCATTGATTTCATCTTTAATCTCATTTAATGTATCAAATAAATCATTACCGAAAAATTGATAATATTTGTTATCTGCCAATACTTCTTCACTTTCCCATACATCGTGGCGTGGAGGATCAAATCCAAGTACAGTCCATAGTTTAACATTTGCTTCTTTAGACAACTTTGCAAACGCTAAGAATTCTTGTGCCAATTCTGGATTTTTTGATTGGTTTGTCACAACTGTACCTGTTCCTCCCATACCAGCTGAGCGTTTACCGCCTTCTTCCCAAGCAGGCATTGGGCGTACAACCATCTTACCTTTTAGATCTGGCATGTAATCAAGGAATCTTCCCATGTACCACATTGGCATACCGATTGCTGCTTGACCACCATCATTCATAAATTTATAAAATTCTTCCGCATGAGGTGCTGCACCAGGCATTACTTCAGCGATCTTATCTTCGTATATGATGTCATGCAAAAATTGAAGGGTATCGACATTTTCTTTATTATTAACTGTGATCTCACCATTCTCATTAAAGAAATCAGAATCACGTTGAGAAATCATCGACCAATAAGGAATTAAATCTTCTGTTGAGACAGATGTCATAATTGCATCAGTATTTGAAACTACTTTTTTACCCGCTTCTCTAAAGTCATCCCATGTTTTAATAGAATCAATATCAACTCCTGCTGCATCCATAATCTCTTTATTGTAATACATAACAGATGCACCAACGTGAGTAGGTAAGCCATAATAATTACCATCTTTTGAATAAATTTCAAAACGCGATGTGACGAAATTATCCATTTCAGGCTCAATATATTCATTCATAGGTAATAGCTGTGGTTCACCTTTTAAGAAGTTCGGAAACTTCCCTATTTCAATATCAGCCATATCTGGTGCGCCTTTACCAGATTGTAATGCCATTAAAAGATTCGTGTGCATATTATCAAAAGGGTATACTTCTGCCTTCAATTTAATTGGCTTGTCTGGATTCGCTTCATTCCAACGAGGAACAGCATCTTCAAAAAAAGCTAAATGTAATTCGTTAAACGACCAAAATGTAAGTTCTGTTGCATTTTCTACATCATCACCAATAACTTTCGTTTCCTCTGCTTCCCCTGAGCTAGATTTACCGCCACTACAAGCCACTAATAACAATGCCATTAACCCACAAAGTAAAGATAGTAATGATTTCTTTTTCATTCTGCATCCCCCTTAACTAGTTTAAATTAGTAATTTTTAACAGGAATTTCTCTTAATTTTAATGAAAAATCACCCCCCAAAAAATTTTGCTGGAATTCCACATTAAAATAACAACGCCTACAAAAGTAAATTTTGTACTTATTTACGTCGCCTGCCTAATTAAGTTGTTTTTTGATCTATCTTTGAAAAAATCTTCAATGAGAACCACATCCCGCCCATAGCAAACACACTTATTGAGAAGAAAGGGACTAATCCAGGATATTCTAAAGAAAAATACATAACTGTAAATGCTAATAATCCAATCGCAAAGGTGTAATGAAATTTAGTCAAACCAATAATAAACGCATTTTTCACATGTTGAAACCAAGTCGCCTTGTAGTGTGCAAGTAATGGAAAAGACCATATGACAATAATGCTATAAAAGAATAAAACAAAATAAAAAGCAAATGGAGTGACGATAGCAAAATCACCTGCTGACTTTGAGATGATTCTAAAGTTTATATAAAGCAAGCCTCCAATAATAGATAAAAACCAACCAAGGATATTTGACTGAAGAAATTCTTCTCGATAGACTTGTTTAAAAGTTTGCCATATCTTAACCTCTGAATCTCTCAAGATCAATTTCCTTGATACACCTAACGCAGCTATGGTTGCTGGAAAAGCTCCCCCGACCACCAATCCACGTAGTGTGAATAAAATCCACAATACATTGATAAATGCTAAACTAGTAACCCAATATAGAATCAAATCTATTGACGAGACAATTTGTTTCGCATTCATCTACTAGTCACCTCATTTTTCATCTAACTTATTATCCTTTTACTCCTCCTACAGTTAGTCCAGCTACAAAGTAACGTTGGAAGAAAATGAACAAAATAATAATTGGTACAATTGTCATTACAGATCCAGCTATTAAGACATCATAGTTATTTCCATATGGTGTTAATAATGTTGATAGTCCTAATGGTAATGTGAATAAATTATTTGACCGTAAAACAATTAATGGCCATAAGAAGTTATTCCATGCACCTAATCCTTGTAAAATGGCCATTGCTGCTAATGATGGTGTCATTAGTGGCAACATAATCTTGAAGAAAATTCCATATTCTGTAGATCCATCCATTCTTGCTGCATCCATTAATTCTCTTGGTAGACCAAGTGCATATTGTCTAAAGAAGAATACTGCTACCGGTGCAACGACCGCTGGAAGGATAACAGCTGTATACGTATCAACTAAAGCTGTGTCTATCATTAACTGAAATAATGGAAGCATTAAAATTTCAAATGGAATCATTAAGATAAATAATACACAAGTAAAGAAAAAGTTTTTCCCTTTAAAATCATATACAGCTAATGCATAACCCACTAATGATGAGAAAAATAAAGATAAAACAATAGTCAATACAGAAATGGTTAAGCTATTGCCATACCAGGTCCAATATTGACCTGCTTCGGAAAAAATATATGTGTAGTTATTTAAATTTAGTTCACTTGGGTCAAAGGTAAGGCTAATCCCATTTCTCATTAACTCTGTCGATGGTCTGAATGAAGCTAGTAGTAAACTGATCAGTGGAAAAAGAGCAATAAAAGATATAACAAAAAAGCAAAGATTGATGACCGATTTTATTAGGACACTTTTTTTTCGATTCATTTATTCATCACCCCTGTTAAATGCACCTGTAAGTAACAATTGAACAATACTAACAACAAAGATAATAATCATTAAAATAACACCGATTGCAGAACCAAATCCCAAATCATTTTGTGAAATACCTTGTTGATAAATGTATCCTGCAACACTTAAACCGATATTCTCTGGTGATCCTGCAGGCCAAAAGACATAACTTTCTTCAAACATTCTAAATCCAGCAATAATGGAAATTGTTACAACAAAAATCGTAACTGGCTTTAAAAATGGAAGTGTAACATATCTAAATTTTTCAAACACATTAGCACCATCTATTTCAGCAGATTCATATAATTCTTTAGGAACATTTTGCAGACCTGCAAGGAAATATAAAATGTTTACTCCCATCCAACGCCATGAACATAGCAGTACCATTAGTAGCATCCCTGACCAGGCATTATATTGCCAATCAACAGATTCCAAACCTAACCAGTTTAGTATTTGGTTTGCAGCTGCGGTATCTGTTTCTCCAAACATAAGTCTGAACACCATACCTGCAACTATAGTAGACGTTAATGCAGGAACAAATAACGATGCTCTAAATAATGTTTTAAATTTCACTAGCTTAGAGTCTAACAACACTGCTAAAATGATCGGAATGATTGTTAAAATAGTTACGGTTAATATGACATAAATCGTAGTATTTGATAGAGCTTTAAAGAAAACAGGGTTAAAAACCCTGGAGTAATTATCTAAACCAATAAAAGTTACTTGGCCTGGTAGTACACTTTGAAAGCTCATAATAATAGCTTTAATGGTAGGATAAATAGTAAAAATTAAAAGTGATATAACAAAAGGTGAGATAAAAATATAAGGAACAACTTTTTGGGAGTTCAATATTTTTGCAAGACGATTTGGACTTTTGGCATGTGCTATCTCTTGTTTTGCACTCTTGGCAGTTGGATACATAGAAATTCCTCCTTAGCAATCACATTGTCAGTTAAGGGACATAGAGAAAAATGCCCCTTAACGAAATTGCTTTACATAATATTTTCTAATTAATAGATTAGGATTTTTTTAAACGAATGACATTCCAAGATGTTTTCCGTAATCTAGCCTCTAAAATACCATTATCCAAGGTTGAATGACCATTACCATGTGGTGCGACAGTTTGTTCAGACACAGTGTTAACCGCTTTCAAATCATCATGCTCAAGAACAATATGTTCTACTATGCGATACCCCTCAAAACTTCTAACATCACTAGATACTGTGATTGCTTCTTCTAAGTGTTTATTAACCATAAAGAGAGTAACTTCTTCTTTTTCTTCATTATAAACTGCAGCACTATCGACATATGGGACATCAGTAAAATCTTTACTATCATATTTTGGTGATGTAAGAATTGTCTTTAACGATGTTCCTCTACCATACATAGATGCATGCATATAAGGATAGAAAATTGTTTGTTTCCAAGAACGACCATTGTTTTCAGTCATAATAGGCGCGATAACATTTACCAACTGTGCTAAACATGCCATTTTCACACGGTCCGCATGCTGTAAGAATGTGATTAACATACTACCAACCAAAAGGGCATCTTCAAAGTTATAGTGATCTTCCAATTGTGGAGGAGCAATTGTCCAGGGTTCAATCTTTTTATCAGATTCTCTAGAATGGTACCAGACATTCCACTCATCAAAGCTTAAATTTATTGTCTTTTTGCTTCGATGCTTTGCTTTTATATAATCACAAGTAGAAATAACTGTTTTTATAAAATGATCCATATCCATATTTTTAGCTAAGTAGTTTGCAGGGTCATTCTCCTTATTGCCATAATACTGATGAAGTGAAATATAATCGACTTCCTCATATGCATGATCTAAAGTAGTTGCTTCATACTCAGGGAATGTAGGCATTCCAGTATTTGAACTTCCGCATGCAACTAATTCAATAGTTGGATCGACTAGTTTCATAGCTTTAGCCGTTTCTTTTGCGATTCTTCCATATTCATGTGCAGTTTTGTGACCGACCTGCCATGGACCGTCCATCTCGTTACCAAGACACCAAGTTTTTATATTATGAGGTTTTTCATAACCATGCGATCTTCTCAAGTCACTCCAATATGTACCACTAGGGTGATTTGTATATTCAATTAAATTTCTTGCTGCATCGATTCCTCTTGTTCCAAGATTAACTGCCATCATGACTTGAGAGTTAACCTTTTTTGCCCAATCAGCAAATTCATTAGTCCCAATTTCATTCGTTTCAATCGTTCGCCAAGCTAACTCAAGACGTCGTGGGCGATTTTCTTTAGGACCAATCCCATCTTCCCAATTATATGCTGAGACCATATTACCACCAGGATACCTTACGATTGGAACTTGAAGTTCTTGTACTAACTTTATGACATCCTTTCGGAAACCTTGTTCATCCGCTTCTGGATGACCCGGCTCATATATTCCGCCATATACCGCTCTCCCTAGGTGTTCAATAAATGAACCATATATCCGTTCATCTACTTTTGCAATCTCGTAATTTTTATCCAGGATCATTTTCGCATTTAATTGACCTACCATTAAAATCACTCCTTTTACAACTTTAATAATTGAATTTTCTGTTTTGTATGCGCATTCATACAACGGAATTAAAAGAATAGATGTATCAAAATATCAGTCAAATAAAATAAACTCGTATAAGACTTTCATACATCTATATTTCTTCACTCTATTCCCTTAATTTCAACATACACCATCTTATACGTATAAGTTGATATGAATATTAAAAAATATACATTTTTTTCTATCAAACTAAATAATTTGTACGTATAAGTTTATATTTTTATTATAAATGAATTTTTAGAACTTTACAATTTATTTTTTAAAAGATACAAAATCTCCCTTAGAGAGTACATATTAGCAACTGATACTGATACAATAAGAAACTAGGAATTTCTTACTCTATGGATAAAAGTTGATTAATGATCCATCACTCAACGTAAGGTTAGCAAAAAGCAAGATTACTAACGTATTGTATGATTCCTCATTTTGACAAACTCGACTATTTACTTTCCTTTACTTACTTTTATAGTAGAATTTCTTAAAATGAGTTTTGGCTCAAACACAATTGATTCTACTGTTGTGTTTCCTTTTTTTAGATTAGAAATTGATTCTTTTACCATAGCTAAAATGATTTTAGCCGCGTTTTCTCCCATTTTGCTTTGTGGATGTTGAACTGTAGTTAATTTCACCTCTGAAACTTTCGCCATAAATGAATTATCAAAACCAACAATAGAAATATCATTTGGAACTTGTAGATTTTTCTCGCGTATTACATCCAATAAGTGAATAGCTAACTCATCATTATAACTGACGATTGCTGTTGGTCGATCTTCATTTTGCAGTTCTAAAAGTTGACGTAACATTTCAATAGGCTTGGATGTTTTCTCACCTGTATTATAAGTAATTATGTAGTTAGGATTTATCGAAAGTCCATGGTTTCTATGTGATTTTATATATCCTTTCATCCTTTTGATACCTTGGACATCATCATTTTTAAAAAACCCCACAATATTTCTATGTCCTAATTCAATAAGATGATCTGTTTGAATATAACCGCCTTTCTCATCATCCATTGTTAGACTTATTGGTTCAAGTTCATCATAATAAGCATTTAGCATGATATAAGGTATGTTTTTACGTTCTAAATTTAAATAATAATTTATATTTGGGTTTGCAAAAGCACTCTTAGTTGGTTCAATAATAACTCCATCAAATTGTTGTATTAAAATCTTTTCTAAAATTCTTTTTTCATTTTCATGATCATTGTTTGTACTGAATAGGGTAACATTATATCCTTTTTCACTTAAGTATGATTCTGCCCCTCTTATAATTGAAGGAAATATATAATCGGATATATAAGTAGTAATTATGGCTATATTCTTAGTGTTAACAGCAGCACCCTCGATCTTTGACCTATCTGCACAAAATGTCCCTGCCCCTTGTTCTCTATATAGCCACCCATTATTGACTAGATCTCCTATTGCTAATCGCACAGTATGGCGACTAACTCCAAATTGTTTCATTAACTCGCTTTCAGAGCTTATTTTTTGATTAGGTTGAAATGACCCATCTAAAATTTTTGACTTTAATGCTTGTTTGACTATGTTGTATTTAGTCTCCAAGTTATCACCTCATCTTGTTGATATTATAGTAAATATGCTTTCTGCCAACTCATCTTATACGTACAATTTGTAAACCTTAATGAATATCCCCAAATAATCGCAGCTTAGAAATACAGAATTCATATATTTCATACATTAAATAAAAATTAATTAAGATAAGCAACCAACTTATTAAGCATTATAAAAACTAAAATGATACCAACTGTATTTTACTTATCGGGATAAGAAAAGATTTTGAATTTACATTCTATTCTTCTATTTAACTTATAAATCATTATTCATCTGGTGTTTTCAGCACGTTCTTTCAAATCCAATTGTTAATGCTGTATATAATAGTCAATATATAAACCTGTATTTAATACAGCAAATTATTTTTCATCAGGTTTGTTATTAATATTATAGTATTTTGATTTACATTTGAAAAATATTAGTCAAACTTTGCTTGTCGCCAAGTTCTATGGGAAAGCCTTAGTTTCTTATACTCTAAACCATATAATAAAATTTTTGGTAAAGTAGAGAATTGATTTAAATTTCCAATTGATATTCTCAAAGTATCCTTTTTTAGCGATGGAGGATAGTTACATGATCATTTGAATAAAGAGAAGATCCTTCGACCTTGCAAACTATTCTAGTGGGGAGATAAGATTATGGAATCTATTGTTGAAGAATATCGCGAATATCAGAACTTTTTTAGAAGGATACCCCAAAAGTACTTTAAATAGATTCTCATAATACATGAGGTGATCACAAGAGATTTGTAATAAAATTACTAAAAATTCGGGTCCTGTGCGTTTTTTAATCGTTATTATCAAGTTGTTTTCAAAAAAGTGCAGAACAAATAACTGCCACTTGAAATTTTAAAAAAATCTTAGCCGGGTGATTTTATATGATTGCTGGAGGAGTCAAATTTTCCTTCTGATCACTGTATACCATGCATCTACATGTTGGCACATCATTTTTCCGGATGTACGTATATACCACATTTTTGTGGAGTGCTCGGATTTGCCGAGAGTCTTTTTTTATGAAAGAGTGAATGTACTTATTTCGCTCTTTTTTGTTTTGCTAATGTACATAAAACACTGGAGCTGAATCAACACTCTTTAGCCATATACGTTCTTTGCCATCAAGTCCGTCTTTTACCCATACATTACCTCGATTGTCCTTTGCTGCTTTACGAAACCAGGTAAGATATGAACCAACAACTTGAGGATCTTCATCAAGTTCATTCTTCTTTGGGTTAGATATTTGTTTTTGGTCATTTGTTTTTAAATTAATCATATAAAGTGATGTATACATGATTGGAACAGGTCCTTCATCCCACTCCTTTTTTTCCCTTGCACGAGAGACTATCACCTTGTCTGAAGAGAACCAGTCCAGATCAAGGTCTACAAAACCTTCTGGTGTATATTCCTTTTGTTGGGAAGTAGTCGGCATTTCCTTAATTGTGAGGTTTTTGTTTTCGACGAAAAATCTGCCTTCTCCAGAAATATAAGCTAACTGATTGGCAGATGGTGCCCACTTTACCCAGTCTTGATAGCCTAGCATTGTCCCAACTGTTTGAAATGATTTTCCTTGTTGTGAAAGGACACATAATGTATTACTATCCATGGACAAGGATGCTGTAGGGACAGCTATAAAACTAAACCATTTCCCATCATAACTCCACTTAAAATAGTCAGCATATATTGCAAATAACTCAGGCATATGTGTTTGAATTGTGTAAAACGGTTTCATTTTACCTGAATCAAGGTTGGCATCGGCAGGAATTCTATAAAGTTGTATCGGTCCCCATCCTGTGGGGAGTAAATTGGATTGTGAGGAAACGATAAATTCTTTTCCATTTGGAAACCATTCAAAACCGCTAACACCTAGAGAAACATTTTCAAAGCCCTGTGGTCGACCATTCTTAGTCATCGTAACATTTAATACACCACCTGAGGTGTAGGCTAATTGATTTTTTATCGGAGACCATTTAAAATCTGAAGTTTCGACCATCACATATGGCTGATAATTTTTTTTCTCTTTTGTGTCATAAATAAACAAATTCGATTTTTCACCATGTTTATTTCCGTTAAGATAAGCTATAAAACGACCGTCATATGACCATTTTGGAGAAAATACATATCGTCCCTTCGTTGCTTGTATTTCTTGATCTCCCTTTTTAATCCATAATTGGTGATCACGAATAAATGTTGCAGTAAGTGGTACTTCAGCACTTGCCACTGTTGAAAAAAGAAAACAATTTACTAATAAAAATAATAAAATCCGAAATCCCATCATCTATCCCTCCTATTTATATAATGTCCTAATCAATAAGAGGAATTCTTGAGGATCTGTAATAACATTTCTTCTGATGGTATACGGGCATTAGATACAAAAAAGCGCATTCTCATTTCTAATGCGCTTTTAAACTAAACCTCCGATTAAAATTAATTTTTTAATAAAAAACTATCAACCAGTAAGAATATCCTCAGTTGGGTATTTGATCTTTGCTTTTTCAGGTTGTGCAAGGGAATATGCTAATGTAAGCGGTCCTAACTTTCCAATAAACATAATGAATATAATGACAATTTTTCCGATAAAAGTTAGAGAACCTGTCAAGCCCATCGATAGACCTACAGTACCAAATGCTGAGATTACTTCAAATAAAATTTCCAAAAATGGAGCTTCTTCTGATATATTTAAAATAAACACAGCTGTGACAATAAAGACAAGCCCGATTGTCGAAATGGCAAGTGATCGCAAAACGACCTCAAGATTAATAGACCTATTCCTTATAACGATGTCTTTTTTCCCTTTTAAGAAGGTGAGAACAGCAAAAATAATCACCATGAATGTTGTTAATTTAATTCCTCCACCTGTAGATGCACTCCCTGCACCAATAAACATTAAGAGTAAAAATAAAAAAATCGTTGCTTCATCTAAACCAGCTATATCTAATGTGTTAAAACCAGCTGTTCTCGGAGATACAGCTTGAAAATAAGATGCCCAAACTTTATCAGCTAATGAAGATAGTCCTCCCAATGTTTTCGGGTTACTATATTCTAAAACAAAAATTAATAACATCGCCACAATATTGATGATAAATGTCCCCACGATCATCATTTTTGAATGGAGACTAAGCTTTTGAAATTTCTTCTTGTACCATAAATCAGATAAAACAGTAAATCCTAATCCTCCGATGATAAAGAGAAGTGTAATAAAAATATTAATAATTGGGTCACCAACATATTTCATTAAACCATCAGGCCATAGAGCAAAACCTGCGTTATTAAATGCAGAAATGGAGTGAAAGAAACTATAATACAGCCCTTGATTCCATCCATATTCAGGAACCCACTTTATTGCTAAAAATAGCATCGCAACTAGTTCAATCGATAAAGAAAAAACAAATAAGTTCTTAATTAATTTGATTACACCACCGACTGAGGTTTGATTTAATGCTTGTTGAACTAATAACCTTTCCTTTAACCCTATTTTTTTCCCTAACATCATAAAAATCAATACGGCAAAGGACATAATCCCTAAACCACCAATTTGAATTAATGAAACAATCACGATTTCTCCAAACGTTGTATATGCCTGAGCTGTATCAACTACGATAAGACCAGTTACTGTCATAGCTGAGGTTGCTGTAAATAATGCATCCAACCAAGTAACTGAAGTTGTGGTAGCAAACGGTAATTTAAGTAGAAGAGTTCCTAAGGTTATAAACACGATGAAAACTAAGATCAATAATTGTGATGGATTAAGCTTAATTATCTTATAATTCATGTTTAGACACCTTCTCTTTCAAACCTGTTAATATCATTATTTCGTCCAATCACAATTAAGATGTCATTTTTTTTTATATTTTCATCCGCAGCAGGAGATATAAGTATATTTTCCCCTCTTTGAATTCCAACGATGTTGCAACCATATCTTGCTCGTATATCTAAATCAATAAGTGATTGATTATGTAATTTTTCTGATGCTACTATCTCCACAATACTATATTCCTCTGATAGTTCGATATAATCAATGATTTTATCAGACACAATATGGTGTGCAATTCTCTTGGCCATATCTCGTTCAGGGTGGATTACACGATCTACACCGATTTTACTTAACACTTTATGATGATAATCATTTTGAGCTTTTGCCCATACTTTTGGTACACCTATCTCCTTAAGTAATAAAGAGGTTAAGATACTAGATTCAATATTATCACCAAAAGAAACAAATGCATGATCGATATTCCTTACCCCAATTTGTTTAAGAATAGATTCATCAATTGCATTTGCTTGAACTGTATGAGTAGCATATTGTGCATATGCATTCACCTTATCTTGGTCTATGTCTACTGCAAGAACTTCTACTCCTAATTCTGAGAATTCTTTTACTAAACTGCCCCCAAATCTCCCCAAACCAAAAACGGCAAATTGCTTTTTCATGCTTTTCAAGCCCCTTCCGTAAAAATAAAATTAACATGTCCTAATGGCAATCCCTATCCTATCTTCTATAACATGTAAAACATTTTGATAGGACAAAAAAAGACCATTCTCCTTTATTAAGAATGGTCAACTTTCATCATATTAACCCTTCTCTCGTGTTAGATGCTTACGGAGTTAGCTGTCGGATTCGGGATTGAGAGTATCCCTACTTAGCTTTCTATGCTAAGATTCACCCCTAGATAAACTTTGTTTATCAAAATTGGTTCCCCCGCTCATAATGATTCAGCAAAAAGGTTGTCATATTCAAATAATAATTGATTACACTAAAAATACTCCTATAATTTTATTGCGTCAACCATAATTTTTAAATTTTTACTTTGCCAATTTACTAACAGGATTAAATAATCAAATAGGGTATATATACAAAACCATTTTTTATATAATTTGCTATAATATTAATTCCTATAACATAAGATTTGAGGTTTTGACATGTTAAATCAAAAACTTTTGTCTAAAGAGCAAAAGATCACCCAAAAACTAACATCAGTACAACTAATCGTTTTATTTTACATCTCTGCAGTGATTGTTTCGACTATTTTATTGAGTCTACCTATTGCACACAAAGAAAATATCGAATGGTCATTTGTAGATGCAGTTTTTACGAGTGTAAGTGCTATAAGCGTTACTGGACTCACTGTTGTACCTACAAATGAAACGTTTAGTACTACTGGTGTTTTTTTTCTCATTTTCATTTTACAATTTGGCGGAATCGGGATCATGACACTCGGTACATTTATATGGATTGTAATCGGAAAGAAGATAGGGCTTAAAGAACGTCAATTGATCATGACTGATCAAAACAGATCGACACTTTCAGGTCTTGTACAATTAATGAGGCAGATTTTATTATTAATCATTATTATCGAGATTTTAGGAGCGCTGATTTTAGGGACTTATTTCTTAAAGTATTTTCCTACTTGGCAAGAGGCATATTACCAAGGATTGTTTGCATCTGTTAGTGCAACCACAAATGCAGGTTTTGACATTACGGGCTCCTCTCTTATTCCATTTGCGAATGATTATTTCGTACAATTTATAAATATGGTTCTTTTGATACTTGGAGCTATTGGTTTTCCGGTTTTAATAGAAGTAAAAGAATTTCTTGGTTATAAAGGTGACACTCCCTATCGATTTTCATTATTTAGTAAACTGACATCTATTACATTCTTTGCTTTAGTTGCATTCGGAATAATTATGATTATGATCTTTGAATGGAATCACTTTTTTAAAGATAAAGCATGGCATGAAACATTGTTCTACTCTGCTTTTCAATCAATTACAACGCGTAATGGCGGATTAGCCACAATGGACGTAAGTGAATTTACATTACCTACCTTACTCATTATCTGTTTTTTAATGTTTGTCGGTGCTTCCCCTAGTAGTGTAGGTGGGGGAATACGTACAACAACCTTTGCAATTATGATATTAAGTATTTTCTTTTATGCAAAAGGGAAAAATTCCATTAAAATATTTAATCGAGAAATTGATCAAGAAGATGTTAGAAGGTCATTTATTGTTATTTCTACATCTTTAATGATATGCTGGTCAGCAGTTATTTTACTGCTTTGGTTGGAACCATCATTTTCTTTAATTGAAATAATGTTTGAAGTATCTTCAGCATTCGGTACGACGGGTTTATCAATGGGAATTACTGCAGAGTTAAGTACAGGTGGAAAAATTGTTATTACGGCACTTATGTTTATTGGACGGATAGGAATATTTTCATTTCTATTTTTAATTCGCGGTCCTGAAACTAAGGAGAATTATCATTACCCTACAGAAAAGGTGATTATTGGATAATGGAGGTTCAATGGAGTGATAGCTTCCTTTAAAAAATGATTTCTAACGTTACAAAAAGGAGCTAACCATTTGATTAGCTCCTTTTTGTGGTTATTATTGGTTTCCTTTTTTCACCCATTCAGCTACTGTAACAGTACGTTTTGCTTGGTGTTTTACCGCTGCTTGTACGTCTTCGATCATTTTACCATCTTGATCAACTGTCACACTTGTCCCATAAGGGTTTCCTCCAGCTCCAAATGTAACTGGATCAGTGTAACCAGGGGAAGCAACAAGTGCACCCCAATGATGCATTGTTGTATATAATGATAAAATAGTAGCTTCTTGACCTCCGTGAGGATTTTGTGCTGAGGTCATTGCACTTACAACCTTATTGACAAGCTTTCCATTAAACCAAAGTCCACCAGTTGTATCCAGAAATTGCTTCATTTGTGATGGCATATTACCAAATCGAGTTGGTACACTGAATATAATCGCATCTGCCCACTCTAGATCTTCAAGTTTTACCTCTGGTACATCTTTTGTTGCCTCAACATGAGCCTTCCATGCCGGATTAGATTCGATTGCTGCTTGTGGAGCTGTTTCAGGAACCTTTAGAATCTTCACCTCAGCTCCCACTTCTTTTGCCCCTTGCTCAGCCCATTGAGCTAATTGATAATTTGTACCAGATGAACTGTAATAAATAACTGCTAATTTAACATTTGACATATTTTCCGTCTCCTTTTTGGTTGAATTTCCAAATAATCTACTTAAAATTCCCAAAGCTAGACACCACCTAAATATATTTCATTCCTTAAACCTCAGTCTATAAAACCACCCCTTCCAATCGATCCCTCAACATAATGCCCTAAAAATCGACATAGAATAACTAGGACATTAAGTACGTTTTAAAGAGTTCCTTTTGGAATTAAGTTATAATTTATATCTAAACTGGGTTTTTATTACAAAGAATCATTCTTGAAGTCAGTCATTAGCACCCGCCAGTACTAATGACAAAATCCTTAGATTATCCATTATTTAAATAGTCTTTGTTCCACAATGATTTTTACTAATAATTAGATGACTTAAGGATCAAATGATTGCAGGGTAAACTGCCATAGCCTATAGTTCTAATTCATATCCAGCCATTTGCTATTACCTAAAAGGTCTATAGACAGTTGTATTTTTAGCGTTGCGCCAATCATTAGTAATCCAAATAAATCAGAAATATTACAACTTTCGATACCACTGTGCAGCAGCTTCAACTCCTTCCACTGTCAATTGATGACCTTTATTTTCCCAATGAAGTTCTACATTTGCATTTGCCTTTTCGAATAACGATTGTAGTTCAGTCGATTCACCTGGTGAGCAAATTGGGTCATTTGTTCCAGCTGCAATGAACACAGACTTTCCTGATAAATCAGGAAGTTCAATTCCTCTTCTTGGTACCATTGGGTGATGAAGTATGGCAGCCTTTAATGCATTTTTATAATGAAATAATAAACTTGCAGCAATATTCGCCCCATTTGAATAACCAATTGCAGTCATATTATTTCGATCAAAACCATACTTTTCTGCTGCTTTATCAAGAAACTCATTTAATTCCTTTGTACGGAAAATAAGATCTACTTCATCAAACACACCTTCAGCTAATCTACGAAAGAATCGCGGCATTCCATTTTCTAATACATTCCCTCTGACACTTAACACTGATGCTTCATCATCAATCATCCCAGCAAGAGGCAACAGATCCAATTCATTCCCACCAGTACCATGTAGCAATAATAATGTTGGTTTTGATAGATCTTTTCCTTCATTAAAAATATGTTTCATTATTTTTCTCCCTCCAGAATACGTACTCCCACACTAGGTAAGGTTCCTTCTAACTCTTTCCGCTTTGACTCTAGCCAAGGCGGTAACATAAGTTTTTTTCCAAGTTCGTCAACAGATTCATCAACTGAAAAACCCGGTAGGTCTGTCGCTATTTCGAAAAGTATCCCCCCTTGTTCATGGAAATACACCGCTTTAAAATAGTTTCTGTCACGAATTTCAGTCGGATAATATTCTTTTTCCTGAAGCTGAGATCTCCATTTGTGAAGTTCTTGTTCATCCTTTGCCCTCCATGCGATATGGTGAACAGTTCCAGCTCCCATTAGTCCACGAACCGAAGGAGTTAACTTAATATCAATCATATTTCCTAGATCCCCTTCAGCTTTAAACCTAAGAAACCCATCTTCATCACCAATACATTCAAGTCCTAAAATATTTTCTAGAACATCTGCAGTTTTATTAGGTTGAGCTGATATTAATGTAGCTCCACCAAAGCCCTTAATCGCATTCTCAGCTTGAATGGCACCAAAGTTCCAATGATTTATTGGTCCTTCATTTCGTTCGATAAGTTCAAGTTGGAGTCCATCAGGGTCATTAAATAGAATGAACTTTTCACCAAATCGCTCAGAAGTACTAAAGTCAACGCCGAATTTTTGTAATCGTTGTTTCCAAAAATGAATGGATCCACCAGGAATAATAAAGGTAATGACTCCTACCTGCCCCGTCCCAATTCGACCCTTTAACTGTTTAGCCCATGGAAAAAAAGTGATAACAGTACCCGGTTGTCCTGTTTCATTACCAAAATAGAGATGATACACTTCCGGACGATCAAAATTTATCGTCTTTTTTACAAGTCTTAATCCAAGGAGACCCGCATAAAAATCAATATTTCGCTGGGCATCGTTCACCATCGCTGTGATATGATGGATTCCTGTTGTTTTTTGCACACTTATCTTCTCCATTCTTTTATTTGATAAAGCTTATTTTGGTCGATCAATTGAAAATATCTCTCCTATTTTCGCATAATTCGTACCAGCTAATCGACTCACAGCAGCTAAGCCCTTTGGATCAATTCTTCCGTTTTCATAAATATTATTGTCAATATGGAATTGAACAACTTTTCCGATGATAAAATCACATCCAGGTGTATCAAATCCTCCCAATTCTAATGACTGTTCAAGAACACATTCCATTCGAATTTTTGCTTCTTTTACTCCTGGTACTGAAATTCTCTCACTTTCAACTGGAGTTAATTTCCCTATCTCTATTTCACTTTGATCAGGGGGAAGACCGGCAGCTGTTTCATTCACTTCTCCAACATTTTGCTCATCAACTATGTGAATAACAAATTCCTTTAAATCGTTAATGTTTCTCGCTGTATCCTTTTGTCTTCCCTCTGAACGTTGAATTGACAATGAAATCATCGGGGGATTTGATGATACGATATTAAAGTAGCTAAAAGGCGCACCATTTAAAACAGCCCCCTTTGAAAGTGTTGTGACAAAAGCAATCGGTCTTGGTATGATGCTTCCGATTAGAAATTTATAGTTTTCTCTTTCGGTATTTTTGGAAGGGTCAATTGATAGCAAAGAAATCATTCCTTTACATTAAATTAATCTAACTCTCTTACTTCAAATGGTAATAAACTTTGTTCGATCTGCCCTCTAAATTGCTCATACTGCTTTGGTAACATCAATTTTTCTCCCATTGTCGCTGAAGATTCATCATGTGCAAATCCGGGAGGATCCGTTGCAATTTCAAATAGGATTTCTCCATGTTCCCTAAAATAAATGGCATTAAAATAATTTCTGTCCTGTACAGGTGTTACCCCATAGCCGTTTTCAGCAATATATTTTTGCCAAGCCAATTGGTCTTGGTCATCAATAGCACGCCATGCAATATGGTGGACTGTTCCAACTCCCATTCTTCCACGCCCAATCGGAGTTAATTTTAAATCAATGATATTTCCTATTTCTGCTGAAGAACGGAAACGGATAAAGTCCCCTTCTTTTGATATAAGCTCAAGCCCCATTACCGTCTCTAATAGTTCGGCGGTTTTTTCTGGCTCAGTCGATAATAGAGTCGCACCGCCAAATCCCTTAATAGCAACTTCTGAAGTTAATCCTCCAAAGTTCCATGTATTGGATTCTCCCTTTTCTCGTTCTACAATCTCCAAATGAAGCCCATGAGGATCATCAAATTCCAAGTATTGTTCCCCAAACCTTTCCATTTCGTTATAAGAAACATTGAATTTTTCTAGTCTTTTTTTCCAAAATTCCATTGCCCCTTTAGGAATGACAAAGGACGTAACTCCAACTTGACCGTCACCAATGGTTCCCTTTGCAGCTCCTGCCCACGGGAAAAATGTCATGATTGTTCCCGGTTTACCACCTTCATCACCAAAATAAAGATGGTAAGTTCCTGGATCATCAAAATTAACTGTTTGTTTTACTAAACGTAGACCTAAAACACCTGCATAGAAATCAACATTTTCTTGCGGATGACCAGCAATTGCTGTAATATGATGAATCCCCATCGTTTTTTTACTCACTTTATTTTCACTCCAATTTTCAAAAATTTAACTTGATTTATTTTAATATACCTAACAAATTCGCATACTAATTTGAACTTTTATTGTTGTATATTTTTCCAGTCACTCTACTTATATATTCGCATTCATATACTCTTAATTGAAGTATCTCTACACTGAGGTATATTAGAATAAGAGAGCATCAAGACTATATTGACCCGCACCTATTAACGCTATACCAATAGCAACTACAAGCAATGTTAAATTATATTCATATCCATTCGAAGTTGCCCATAATCCGTTTTGACCATGTACCTTAACAATAGCCATTAACATCGTTGCTGCGATTATAATTCCTGCAAGTGGAGTTAAAAATCCTAAAGCAAACAAAATTCCTCCAGTAAGTTCTGCTAATCCCGCAAAAAGAGCGATTGTTACTCCTGGCTTCATGCCAATTGATTCAAACCACCCTCCAGTACCTTTTAATCCATAACCACCAAACCAACCAAATAACTTTTGAGCACCATGGCCAATGAATAAAACACCAATAACTAATCTAATCATTAATAATCCAATACCTATCATTTGAAATCCTCCTATTTTTATATCTCGATTTCGAGATATATGAATATAAAAAATTATTTTTCCAATTTTTCTTTTACCTTTTTCAAAAGAATATCAAATTGTTCTAACTCCTTAGGATGTAAGGAATCAAAAGCAAGATCAACAAATTCCTCATGCTCAGGCATGACCGTATTCATTAATCCTAATCCTTTTTCAGTTAATGTTATATGCACAACTCTTCGATCTTCCGGACAAGCATTTCTTTTTAATAGACCTTTTTGTTCCAGCTTATCAATCACATATGTCATTGAACTGTTGGCAACTAAAATACTATTGGCGATTTGCTGTATTGTTTGTTTTCCTTTATGAAAAAGTACCTCCAACACTGAGAATTCTGTAATACTTAAATTATTTTGGTTCATATCGTCCCTTATTCGTTCCTGAAATAATCTTGCTGTTTGCATAAGCAATAAAAATGAGTGATTAGTACACTTTCGATCCATATGACACCTCCTTAAAAATTTTGTGTTATTTATTTCGAATTGAATTATTCTTAATTAATTTATTTTGAATATGAGATAATTCTAGACCTGAAATTACCTTTTGTCAACAGCTTTCTAAAAATTAATCACAATTTATTGATTTAGATCATCTATATTGGTCATGCAGCCTCAAATACTAAAAATATTTTTTATTCTATGAATTAGCCATTGCAAATATTTACCTATTCTGGCAAGTTATAAATTGAAGGTTAAATTTTACAACTAGGGAGAAACATATGTCCATTCGAAAATTACTAACAATCGTTCTTGCATTTATCATTGTTCTTACAAGTTTCCGAGTCTTTTGGTTTATCAATCATTTACCACTCGATCAACCGTTTGTTGAGGATGGTGTTATTGACTTATCTCATTTAGCATTATCTGATACATCAACTGTTGCCCTTGATGGCGAATGGTCATTTTATCCAAATATATTTGCTGCACCTGAAGAACTCCCAGCTGCGGCTGAACAAAGCTTCATTCAAGTCCCGCGGGGATGGAAGGAGCTTTCTACAATTACAAACAAAAATGAACAGGTGGGTACTTACGAGTTGCGGATTCATGTTCAAGACAACCATGAACAGTATGGATTAAAAGTTCATAGAATTACAGACTCATTTAATCTCTACGCAAACGGAGATTTAGTTGAACAAAGAACTGCTTCTATTGACAAAATGAAGGTTAATCAGTCCTCCCTTGTACCGTCAATCGTAACGGTCACTCCTGATGAAGCGGGATGGATTCATCTAGTTATTTCTGTTTCTTCTAGTGATGAAGTCTATGATGGAGGGTTATTAAAATCCATTCGTTTCGGAACAGAAAATGCAATTACAAGAGAATATTGGACATTATCGGCCATGCAACTAATGCTTGCTGCCATAATGTTGGTTCACGGAATTTACTCATGTATTCTTTATTTTATTCGTCCGAAAAAAATCGAGCTTTTGTATTTTACGGTAGCCATGTTACTTTCCTCTCTATCGATTTTGGTTAGTGACGATCGACTCATTCTTCAATGGATACCATTAAATTATGACATATTTGCTAAGCTTGCCTATCTGTCATATACAGGGCTATCTCTGTTCTTCTTATTGTTTGTGAGACATCTATTTACAAATAATAAACGAAATCAAATGGTTCGATGGATTTCTGGATTTTGCGGATTATATGGGCTATTTATTGTAATGGCCCCTACAACACTTATAAGAGATTGGTCATTGTTACTACTATTTGTACTATCAATACCCTTTACTGCCATCATATTACTTGTGGCACAAGTAATCGTAAAAAAAGAGAAGGATTCCCTCTTTTTATTACTTGCAGCGATTAGCGTAATATCAAGCATCCTATGGTCATCCTTTGCTGGAAGAGTACACTCATTTAATTTAGGAATTATTAGCATGATTGATCCCAACTTTTATCCAGTTGATTTAACCCTTGCACTTTTGGCATTTTCTACTTTTTGGTTCATTCGCTTCTTTCGTGCAAATGACGAGAATCATGAGCTCGTGGACAAGCTTCAAAAGGAGTATTCAACAAAGAATCAGTTTTTAGCCAATACTTCCCAAGAGCTTCGTAATCCTTTACATGGGATGATTAATATGGCTCAAAGCATTATTGATAAGGATGCCTCAAGACTGACTACTCAAAGTAAACAAAACCTTGAGCTTCTCATGGTTATTGGTCGACGGATGTCTTATTTATTAAACGACTTAATTAATGTAACAAAAATACAGCAAAACAATATCAACTTGAATAAACAAACCGTTGCCCTTCTTCCTGTCATCACAACTATTGTTAATGTTCAGAAGATGATGATGGATCAGAAGAATCTTCAATTTAAGCTAGACGTTCCTATAGACTTTCCTCGTGTTTATACGGATGAGACCCATCTAAAACAAATTTTGTTTAATTTGCTAAATAATTCGGTGAAATATACTGAAAATGGTGTGATCTCAGTTGTAGCAAAAGTAAAAGACAATAAGGCAGTCATCATTATAAAGGATTCTGGCATCGGTATGGATGAAGAAACACAGAAGCGGATTTTCCTTCCGTATGAGCAGGGGTCGAAGGAGAATTACGAGGACCAAGGTGGACTGGGGCTAGGGTTGACCATTTGCCAGAAATTGCTTTCGATGAATGATGGGACACTAGCCGTTAAATCCAATCCCTCAAAAGGCTCTGTGTTCACAATTACCTTGCCGCTTGCAAAGGATCAAGAAATTGAACTTTATCATACAACCGGTCAAGAAGATATAGGCTATCAAGAGTTAGCAGTATCTGAAGCTCAGATATCTCCAAGAAATGAGCAAGGTTTGATCAAACCAAAAATTTTGGCTGTTGATGATGATCCAATGAATCTACATATTTTAAAAAGCATTCTCTTAGCTGAAGAGTATTTAATTGAAACTGTTACAAGCGGTAAGGAAGTTTTAAATCGGTTGGACGAAGGTTGGGATCTCATTATTGCCGATATCATGATGCCAGCAATGTCAGGCTATGAATTAACAACTAAAATACGAGAGCATTTTTCGATTTCTGAACTACCTATTTTATTATTAACAACTCATAATAACCCAGAAGAGATTTATACCGGGTTTCTTGCAGGAGCAAATGATTATCTAGTAAAACCACTAGATACAATAGAATTAAAGATGAGGATTGGTGTAATAATCGACCTAAAACATTCAATTCAGGAACGATTAAGAATAGAAGGTGCTTGGCTGCAATCACAGATTCAGCCGCATTTTCTCTTTAATACACTAAATTCAATTGCAGCGCTAGGTATTACAGATCCATCTAGAATGCTTGATTTACTTGAGGAATTCAGTAATTATTTACGCTTAAGCTTTGATTTCAATAATGCCGAACCACTTGTTCCATTAACCCATGAACTCTCTCTTGTCCGATCTTATTTATATATTGAAAAGATAAGGTTTAATGAGCGTCTTACCGTCAATTGGGAACTTAATTACAGTGGTGAATGGATGATTCCGCCTTTAACCATTCAGCCGCTTGTCGAAAATGCAGTGAAACATGGTATTTTTTCGAAGCCCGAAGGAGGCACTATTTCGATTAAACTATCAAACGTAGCCAATGAATTAAAAATTGAAGTAAGTGATGATGGTAAAGGGATAGGTCCCGAAAAACAACAAAATTTGTTTTCATTCGTAAAATCTGAACAAAAAAAAGGAATTGGACTCATAAACGTTAATCGCCGACTGAAGCAACTGTACAGGCAAGGATTGACCATTCAAAGTAAATTAGATCAAGGAACGACCATTACATTTTTCATCCATGAAGAAAAGAGATAAACAAATTCCTTTTCCTTTTTCCTCTATTTGCTCTGGTTATATTTAAATATTGATTTCTACAAAGCATCTAGGAGGTATAAAATGATTAAAGCGATATTAGTAGATGATGAGATTCTAGCACTAAATTATTTAACAAAATTACTTCAAGCATTTCCAATGATACAAATTATCAATACATACACAGATAAAACGAGTATTCTGGAGGATATTCAAAAGCAAACCATTGATGTGATATTTTTAGATATTGAAATGGCTGATGGAAACGGCTTAGACTTTGCAGAAACTATTTATTCTTTATCACCTTCGATCCAAATAGTATTTGTTACTGCATATGCAGAACATGCAATAAAAGCATTTGAATTAAATTCGATTGATTATTTATTAAAGCCTGTTATGCCCAGTCGATTGGCTAAGACTATACAGAGATTATCAAAAAATGTCATTGACCATAAAGTTGAACGAGAGATGAGGAATCCGCCAATATCTATCAAGTGCTTTCATGAATTTCAGGTGTTAAAAGATGGAGAACAGCTCCATTTTAAAACTGCAAAGGTAAAGGAGTTATTCGCATATTTTGTCACCTTTATTAATACGTATATCCCTCGTGACCGTATCATAGATCATCTCTGGCCAAATCATGATCAAAAAAAAGCAAAAATTAGTCTTCATACTAGTCTATCCCATTTGCGAAAACTTTTGAGCACACTTGGATATGCAAACAGTATTACATTTTCAAGTCAGAGCTATATACTGAAAATGGATACGGTACATTGCGATTTAACTTTGATCAATGAGGCTGTTATGAATAAAGATAAGGTGAACGAATCAAATATTCTTCAAGTTGAAAAAGCACTTAAACTCTATACTGGTTCATTTATGGAATGGAACCACTATGGATGGGCAAATGAAATTGCACAAAAAATAGAAAACGATGTAATTATCCTTTTAGAAAAAGTAATAGATTATTATTGTGAAAATGACAGCTTTAAAGCATTACATTATCTACAACTTCAAAGAAAGTTAGCACCTTACTTAGATCGGAATATTGAGCGAACAATGCGTCTTCTCATTCAACAAGGAAATCATGTCGCTGCAATGAAAATATATAATGATTATGAGCAATTGCTTTCAGAAGATCTAGGCATTGATCCCGAAGAACGTCTAGCAAAACTTTATCAGTCGTTACTAATTGGATAACCGTTGCCAAAGGGCCTTTTATCTTTTCACTTTATGATTGGATTGAAAAAAGGCCCTTATTTCATCTATACTCATACCTAAATTCTTAGCTTCAACTATTAAAGAAGTCCATTCTTCATCTAATTGATTTTGTTTACAGGCATCATTCATTTTCTTCAATCCCCCCTAAATATATGTTCATTCATTATATCGTTTACCTCTTAAATATCTCTTAAATGAAAAAAAGGCACATCCACAATGGAATTGCCTTCAATCAATATTCATAAGATAAATGGTCCTCTCGTTATTCTAATTTTCATTTCACAAAAATATTTGTTAACCTCTCACCTTAACCAGCACTTTTCACTTTTTTATCCTATTACATGAAAGATTTATAGACTAACGATTTGGGTATCATATGCAAACTCTGCATTTATGCCGGAATCTTTTAACAACGATTCTACTTCTCTAAATTCTTTAAAGCTTAATCCATTAGATTCTTCAACGTGTGTTAATAACACTTTATCCGCTTTAAGGGCCTTCACTACTTCGATTGTTTGAGTAAAGGTTGCTTCCTCTTTAAAAACAGGGTGATCTTCGGATATTAATCTGTTACCAGTTAATGGGTGAAATTCAAATATTCCAACTGGTAAAATTGCAAGGTCAACACCAATCATCGTCTTGTCTGGTATCCAATTATTTAATTCATCCATAGCAATAAGCACCTTTTTATTTTCACTTTCAATCTTAAAAGCATAAACATAATCCTCAGCCAATCGAAATGGATAAATTTTTGTACCATTTAATGAAAAACTCTCTCCATCTTTCAACCTATTTAAATTAGCAAATCCTTGACATTCAAAAAAATTTAAATGGTCGCTAGTACCAAGAAATGCTTTGAAATCTATTTCTACCTGTTCTGGAAGATATACATCTATTTTCTTGTTTTGAGGGGGATTGTTAATCCAATCTGCGCTTAAAGTTTCGATAATTCTCCTACCCATTACATGATCAGGGTGCCAATGAGAATAAATAATTCCTTTAACCTCATCAATATTCGATCGATTGATTTGTTGGTATATATCTTCCGGTGTATCAATCAGCAAATCGGGACCATGCACAAATATACTTGGACCCATTCGGCTATAAGGAACTCCTTGTTCTCTTGCCTCTAAACAAACCTTGCACTTGCATAGTGGTCGTGGGGTTGTGATTGCACCCCCAGTACCAAGAAATTCAATTTTCATCTTATAGCAATCCTCCTATCTGTTAGTTCCTTTTGACTTGATGATAGTTAATACTCTTTATGTGCCTATCTTTTATGTATGTTTTCTGGATAATAAATCATCAAATAGATCTTTTTGAGAAGGGAAAAGCTTTTCAGGTAATAAATCCAGGGGAAAGAACTTAACAGCTAACGATTCCTTATTAAAAGTAATATCACCTCTATAATTTTTACATGTATAGAGGATTATGACATCAAAAAATTTATCCCCATTTTCCAAAACCTGTTTTCTTCCATTTCCTGAGTAAACATTAAATAATTCAATTTCACCTAAAATAATTCCGGTTTCCTCGTAAATTTCTCTTCTTGCTGTTTCTTCAGCAGATTCTCCTAATTCCATAAATCCTCCAGGTATACCCCAATATCCATTATCTGAACGTTGATGGAGTAATAACCGATTTTGTTTATCAAAAACTAAAGCACCTGCTGCAACTAAAATAACATATTTATTCCCAACCATATTTCTTAAGTATTTAATGTAATCCATTCAATTCCCCCCTTCTTACCTTATTTCTTACTTTTTAAAGATGGCTCTAATCCCCAAAACTCATCCCCTAATGCCTCAATAAGGGATTTTGCCCTCTTTTCAAGATTCTTCGGTAGTGTGTTTTTGTTGAAATACTCTAGACTTATACTCTCTTCATCATTCATCTCAAGTTGCCCGCTTACATCTATTGCTCGGTATAGATTAATGACACTATATGTTTCATCCCCATTTGGATAACAAAAATAATATTGTGGACCTGAAAAAACATCTATTAATTCAAAGCTTCTGGCTTCAAGTCCTGTTTCTTCTTTTAATTCACGAGCAGCAGCTTCTTCCAATGTTTCCCTTAATTCCATTGAACCACCCGGCAGCCCCCAATCCAAGGTGTCAGAACGGTGTTGGAAAAGAATTTCCTTTTTCTCATTTATGACAAGGATTGTTGCACCAACACTAATTATAGGCCGATTACCGATAAATTTCCTTAGGTCAGATATATAGCTCACGAATTAACCTCCTTAATAATCTATTAGATAGATATATATTTCTAGTTTGAATCAATCATTACCTTCTTTGAAATATCCTGATCGTTGTTGAAAAATTTCATCGAATCGAAGATCTTCAATATGGGAAAATCATTGTTTTAGATGGGACAAATGTGATTGCTGAACTACCTATAAAATGATTGGATTTTATAGGTAGAAAAAAGGCGTGACTATAATAGTTCACGCCTTTTGGTTGAAGAGTTATATCGATGCATGACTTTAGAGAACATCATATAATAATGATTTCTACTAGAGTTTTTTAATATATCCAATTAGTAGCTTTTAACCTCTCGATCATTCAAAGACTGTACTTGACGATGATTATCATGAAAGATATTTTGAAAAATATCAATTTGTTGTTTAGACATTTCAATTGGATCTTTAAAAACAGTCCATTTTACCGATTCTGAGCAAGGTGGTGTTGTTAAAGAACCATTATAATAATAAGCAGACTGATCTTCAGGTAAAAGATAATTTAAATTGATTGGATCATTTACTGGTACATCCGCATCAGTCTTTTCTTCAGGTATAACATTCCAGATCGAAGCTAAATCTTTGTTTTCTGAACCTTCTTTAATCATTAGTCCAAGTACAGCAATATTCCCATCCTTGTCTGTATGTACAAGATGCAACTCCATATTGTAATTTTCACCATCAAACTGATGTTCACTCGGGGTATGGAAATGGAATTGGCTAAGCTTATACTCCGTTCCATCTAAAATAATCCTATTATTTTCGTCTAATAGATTTGCTTGTACAGTATGACCATTGTTCATAATAGAAACAGATGTTGAGGATCCATATTTTATCTGCACCTTTTTTGCATTTTCTTCCTTTAATGCTTTTGCTGAATCAATGTTGATAGGTGACTGCTCTGTTCCATTTGTACATAATGCGTTTGCTGAATCTAGCTCAGCCCAATGTTCAGGACCTGTTTCACCTTCATATGACCAATGAACCTCCTCATTTTCTGATGATTCATCCTGTTCGACTTGATCAGTTGAAGAATTTGTTGTGTCGCTACTAGCTTCATTAGAGGAACAAGCCCCTAATGATAAGATTAACATTGCCATAAAAAATAAATTTAAAGATTTTTTTAACATAGAATTTATTTCACCTCCGTAATAAATTACTTTATAAATAATAGAAACAATACTATTTTTTGTAAACTGCGATTTCTTATAAATAAAGCGCATACAATACTAGAATGCTATCTATTTTATAAACTTGTTCTTATTTCCTGATGATTTTGGATTTATTTGGTACTATACGTAAATTTAAAAAACAATTAATGGCCAGGTCAACATACAGTAATTAAAAAAAACCTCTCTGATGAGGTTTTTTTAATGCATTAGAAGGGAAGATGTGCTCTACTCTCCTACTGCAAATGGGCAAACAGATTATCTTATTTCATTGTTCTCTTTCTTTTTAATCCAATTGACCATTTCATACTAATAAATTGTGTGGTGCAGAAATCAACTATATCTTCTTTTTAACATTTTTGATAACTACTTTACTATGGGGAATACTTGGCATACTGACCATACTGAAACTCAAATCCTGATTAGGAACTTCATAATCCATTCGATTCGCTAGAAATTCAAGAGTTACTTTCATTAATTCAATGGTGACCCACTCTCCAGCACAACGATGTCCCATAAAGTAATCACCACCACCTTGCGGAATGAAGCTAAAAGGGCTATCTTCCCATTTAACAAACCGATTAGGCCTGAACTCCTCGGGATTTTCCCAAATTCTTGGGTCATGATTTGTCCCATAAAGATCTAGTAAGGTTAAAGTACCTTCTTCAAATTTATATCCTTTCCAAGTAAAGTCTTTTTTCACCAATGCAGCAACAAACGGAAAAAATGGATAAAAACGACGTACTTCCTGTACAAACATCAGAGCATATTTTTCATCGTTTAATTTAAGTTTCTCCTTTTCTTCAGGAAAATGGTGTATTGCCAGAGCAATGAAATTGATGAATATAGCAATCGCTACAATTGGTCTCAAAATATTGATTACTTCTACAGCAACGGTTTCAGTATCTAGAAGATTTCCTTCCTGATCGCGATACCAGGTAAATCTATGTAATGCTGTATTTTTAGGAGGGTCAACTTCCCCTTTACGAACCCTTTCAACAAGTTCACTAATCCAAATTTCCACAGAATTCCGTGCTTGTCTGCCTAGCCAATGTTTTGGGCCTACTGCACCTGCTGACTCGAACATTGCTCCTAAACTTTTTGTCAGTACCTTAATATTTTCTTCTTGTGCAGGCACACCTGCCCATTTACAGGCAGCCCTGCACATAATTTCCTTCGCTTCTTCATAAAGAATAACCTTATTCATTTTTTCCCATTTATCAGCTGCTATTTCCCACTGTTTTTTTGTTATATCGGCCAGTTTTTCAATTTTGTCAGGAGACATCAGCGACATGAACATTTCCTTCCGGTGTTTATGAATCTCCCCATCTAATGCCTGTACACCATTTTTGCCAAACAATGTTTGTACCGCCCGGCCTGGTGCTGCATCTTTCCTTTTGAACATCTCATTATCATAAAATACTTCCGCAGCTTCCTCCCCTCCCAGGCAGATCGCTTTCTTCCCAAGCAATCGGGTCTCAAAAATATCAGAATGAAAACTATGACGTCTATTCATAATGTACATATATCCTTCTCTTAAAAGGTCTAAGCTGTGATCTATTCCTTTTTCACGGGGCATTCGATTTGTATTTGACATATGATCCATCTCCAATGTTCGTTGTGATGGTTTTATTCTTTGTGAATTTATCCCTGCCTAGTCTTAAAATTGGGAGATTTAAATAGATTTCCACCTAAAAAGCCAACTTCGCGTTTGTCCTCTAACAGAAAGAAAGAGCCCAACTCTTTCTTCAAAATTCCGCCCATGTATTCCCAAACTATTTAATTAGGAAGACTAAGTTGCCACGAGACACCGAACCGGTCATTTAGCCAGCCAAATTTCTTACTGAAACCATAATTATCTAACGGCATAAGTGCTTGCCCATCCTTAATGAGCTTCTCATAAAGATGATCGAGCTCCTCTTCAGAATTGCATGTGATAAAAATTGAAAACGAAGGTGTAAAAGAGAACTCATGCTTTATAACACTGTCAATACATATAAATTCTTGCCCTTTTAATGAAAAGGTTGCTTGCATGACCGTTCCTTCCTCTCCTCCCTCATCCTTTCCGTAACGAACAATACTTGTAATTTCCGAGTCCTCAATAATTGACGTGTAATAATTCATCGCTTCCTCTGCCTTACCATCTTGAAACATTAAGAACGGTGTTACCTTTCCCATAAAAACCGACTCCTCACATTAAAAATTTAATTCAGGTTAAACAATAAATAACTTATACTGAGGAAAACCTGTCACAATCATTCCAAGTCTTTTTCAATTTTCAAAGTATGCACCCCTAAAAAAAGAACATACATTCGCAATAATAACACGCATTTTATATATATGGAAGTAACACAATAAATTATCTTTCCCTTGTATTAAATATTATCGAAAGTGTTATGAGTATTTTCAATACTAGTTCTTACTTTTAGGCTTTATAAGAAAATTGAAAGCTCATATGCTATCAATTTTTCTCTTTATTTAGTCTGCTTTGGTAGAAATTTTTGATAATGTGTATTTGCCCGCGATGGCTGATTTTGTCTTCAAATACATGAAACCATTTAATATAATGATTAGCTTGTTTTTCATGCCAAAATGGTGTTATAGTGTCTAACCACTCATCAGGTAGTGTTTGAAATTCATGTAATGTATTTTAACGCACAGTATGCAACTTCTCTAAGTAAAATTCTATAGGGTAGTTTTTTATTTTCTTCCTCCCTAATTCTTCCCCCAATTGTAATGCGGGTTCCCAAATGGTTAGCTTATCAACCGTAAGATCACGACTCTCAAATGTGTAAACCTGTTTAAGTCGTGGGAACTTTATTAATTGTTTAGTGTCTGACCTCCCTCACATTCAAGAGGTTGATGAAAGAAATAAAAAATAGTTCAAAAGTTGTTGTAAATGCTCTTATGGCCACATTAGATGATGCAATGGACCCAAGCTCATATTTTTGTTGATAATCCAATTATGTGAGTTCTTATGATCATTTCCCTTTTAGTACTATGCTTGTAAATTTCATAAAAAAACTTCTTCAATGCCTTATGTTAGAGCACCAATTCTTTCAAATTTCAATTTGAAAGAATGGTTATATTCCTATGAGTCATACTCCAGCTTTACTGATTCCCCTTTAGATGAGTTATTGTTATAATTTTTATAAACATCTTGTTAAAAACTCTAAAACAAGGACAGACATATTAAGCAGAGAAGGTCGAACAAATGGTAAAAGAGAACGATAGTTAGGTGGTATATCAAATGAGCGCACAAGAAATTCAGCAAAAAATCGATGAATTAAAGATGGAATATGTTAAAGTTCAAGGGGATATTGAGAAATTAGAATCAACTGGACATTCAGTTGAAAAGCTTGAGGAAAGGCTTAGTGTGATTGAAGATGAGCTTTCGAGCTGTCGTAATGCACTGAAAAATCTTTAATGCTGTGGAAGAAGGAAAGATCCTTCTTTCACGACTTTTATCTTTGTACGCGATTATATTTTGTTATCCTACATGATCCCGAATCGCGATATATGCGACATATGTGGCTTGTAAAAAAAACAGAAATCCCCAAAGTACTGCCGGAAGCTTCGTATAATTAGCTAAGCTTGAAGCGTCACCTGCTGACTTTCTTTGTACAATGCTTAACATAAAAATCTGAAAAGCAGATGAAACGGATTGTATTAAGAGAATGCAGGATAAAAAATAGGCGAAAAAGGTTTGCAAACCAGCTTGTTCACTATAAATGATCCATCCGCATAGCAAGATAAAAGATACTAACCAACATACACCATATATATTACGTATCCAAAGAAGCAAGTTTAAAGAAGCTATGACAAGAAATCCATATAAAATTCCGATAAATAGCCCCTTATTAAGAAGCATAAAACAAATGTACACAACAACTGAAGAAAATGTATATCCTGCATAAGAGATAACAATACTCGAAAACCATCCTCTTCGTCCTGTTACCGCTTCCCCAGATGTATTTTGAAATAATTTAATAGAATATACCTTACCATTAACTAGTAAAGCTGCAAGCGCATGACCGTTTTCATGGATGAGTGTGTTGATCATTGAAATATAGCGTCCGATGATAGGCAGATGCGAAATGATTAAGGCAAGAATCATATAGATCACTAGTTGATTTGTCACTAAACCTTCTCCCTTCTGTCTATACATTTTAGGAAAAAGTTTATGAAAGTAAACATTAAAAAGGGGCAGATCACCTCTCCCCCTTTATTTAGCGTATTATATTCGGTGGCGTTTTTCCCTCTAAAGCGATTGCCATGTTTTCAGCTGCCAGCTTCGCCATGCTTGCCCTTGTTTCGTTTGTAGCTGAACCGATATGCGGAAGAGTCACAACATCAGGTAGTGATAGTAATGGGTTATCCTTTTCAATTGGTTCTATTTCAAAAACATCTAATCCTGCTCTAAGAATTTTTTTCTCTTGCAGTGCTTTAATTAAAGCAGCTTCATCAACATTTTTTCCTCTTGAGCCGTTTATAAAGATCGCCGATTCCTTCATTAAATTAAATTCTCTTTCACCAATCATTTTTTCTGTTTGAGGCGTATGAGGGACCATTAAACAAACAAAATCAGACTTCTTCAGTAGATCATCCAACGTACAATATGTAGCATCAAATTTGTTTTCAGCTTCCTCATTTCTTGAACGATTATGGTATAAAATCTCCATATCAAACCCAAATCGTGCTCGTTTGGCAACAGCCCTGCCTATGCTTCCCATCCCAATAATACCTAATGTTTTATGATGCACATCCACACCAAATAGATCTTCACCTTTTGTGCCTTCCCATCTTCCAGACTTAACATAATGATCGAGCTCTGGCATTCTTCTTGCCGTTGCAAGCAATAGACCAAAAACAGTGTCTGCTGTCGTATCATCCAGTACTCCAGGTGTATTTGTTCCTAAAATTCCCCGTTTCTTTAATTCTTCTAAATTAAGATTATCATAGCCAACTGAAATATTAGAAATCACCTTTAACTGAGGAGCTTGGTCTAAAATCTCTTGATCTATTTTCATACTAGCACCTAATAAGCCTTGTGCTGTTTGAAGCTCAGATAGAAAATCCTGATAATTTCCATCATCTAAATTTGGAAAATAACTCACATTAAATTTATTTTTAAAAAAACTTAATACTTGTTCAGGTAATTCACGGTAAACCACGACTTTTTGTTTCATGCTGCTCCCCCTTGTGATAAGAAAAACTTGGCTTGTCGCTAAGTTCAAATGGCGAAAGCCTTAGGTTTTTTATACGATCATCCATATCGATAGTATAAAAACATTCCTTTAATTACTTCAAGGAAAGTTGAAAAAGTCCTGCTTACGATATTAAATATGAGAAAACTTAGTTTATCGCGAAGGCATGAATAAAAAAACTCACCCTAAAACATTGATGTTTTAAGATGAGTTACATTTTGATTTGTTATACACTTTGCAATACTTTTCTCCAGCTTCCAGTTTCCGTAATATCCTCTGCCCCTTCTACTGCATACCCTTCACAAATAAAGCCTGGTACCTCTGTGCCATCTTGGAGCTCAACTTTTCCAATACCAAGCGGAGATGGGATCAATTTGGCAAATTCTCCAAAGGAGGAAAGAGGCATCTCCCAAATTTCTAAATGAATAGACTTTCCGCCTGTTTGTTTCTTAATCAATCCTGGCTTCGCTGGTTCTGTTGGCAGCTTGATAAATTGGTATTTTTCAGCTGTTCTATCTTCACGAACAAAGGTTGCGCCAAACTCCAGCATTTGTTTTTCAAGTGGAAAGCCTCTCATATGCAGGCCACAAACAGCAACTTGAGTTGTCTTTTGTTTGTCCTTACTTTTCGAGACAAACGCCTCTGCTGCTCCAGCGATTAGTCCTTCTTCATGGGATAAAGCGAAGAAAGTAACACCAAACGGCAGGTTCTCGTCTGCCTCACCTGCCTGAACAGCTAGCGCACTTAAATCTAGTAAGTTGCAGTGATTCGTATATAACCCCATATCACTATTTGTTTTAATTGGATCTTTTCGAACTTGATCACGTGTCCAAGTTCCACCAGCTGTTGGTGTAACAAGAACGGCATCTTTTAATAGAGTTTTAGCTTTTCGTTTAAATTCTTGTAATTTGTGCATTGAATTGAACACAGATGCTGCATCATATTTTGGTTGAGCACCTGAACGAAGCACCTTTTCAGTAACCGGGAATGCTACGCCAGGATGATCATTAATAAATTCCCCTAAGTCTGCCCATCTTTCTGCCACAAAAGGTCCATCATAAAGAATGGCTGCTGCCTCGCGGAAAAATTCATAATCAATATATTCAATTAAAATTGGAAGCTGTTTTAATTGTTCAACTGCTCGATTCCATGCATCTTGATACTTACTTGCATAAGGACCGTAAAATGAAATGGAATCCTTTGGTAAACAGATTTTTTTGGGAAGCTTAGCTAGAGGCAATGGAAAATCTCGAGACCACGGATCCTCTTGATCTATTCCTCTAGCCACAGCATCTACATGATAGGCGTCTTCTAAACTATGAGAAAATACGGTAACACAATCAAGACTTGCGCACGCTGGGACGACCCCTTTTGTTGACCAAGCTCCTAAACTAGGTTTTAAGCCAACTAGATCGTTAAGGGCAGCAGGGACGCGACCAGAACCAGCAGTATCTGTTCCTAAAGCGAAAACAGCCTGACCTCTTGCAACAGATACGGCAGATCCTGAGCTTGAACCACCACTTATTAACTCTGGACGTAAGGAGTTATGTGTTTCCCCATATGGACTGCGAGTCCCGACTAACCCTGTTGCAAATTGATCTAAGTTTGTTTTACCTACTGGAATTGCACCTGCCTCGATTAACCTCTTTACAACAGTAGCATGTTCTGATGGTTTATAGCTAAATTCTGCACAGCCAGCAGTTGTTGGTACATCAGCTAAATCGATATTATCTTTTATCGCAAACGGTATTCCCCATAATGGAGATGAATCAAAATCAAGCTCGGATAGACGATTTATATATGGCTGAATGTAATCCATTTTTGGTGGAGTAATCCAAATATTCATGTCCTCATCCTGATGTGATCTTTGAAGTATTTCTTCAATCACATCGCCTGGAGTCAGCTGGTTACTAGCGTATTTTTCTCGCAGCCAGCTTAGTGTTAACTTGGTTGGGAACTTTCCTTTGCTCATTGTGCAACACCTACCTTTTTTTCCTCATATAAACTAACAATTAGTTGTCCTGCATGCACAGAATCACCGGGTTTTACATAAATTTCTGCAATTTCACCGTCACATGGTGCTGCTTGCGGGAACTCCATTTTCATGCTTTCTTCTATAATAAGGACATCACCTTTTTTTACTTGATCACCTGGGGAAACCAGGACTTTCCATACGCTTCCCGGCATTGAACAATTAACAGGGATTGCTCCTTCAGGAATCATTTCTTCCTCATTTGATGCCAAAGAATCATCCTCAGATACATGTTCCTCGATTCCATGCTCCTTCCATCTTTCACGCTCCTCATTAAAGGCAGCTTGCTGACGTTGTTTGAATTGGTTGGCACTTTCTTTGATTTCCTCTTGGAACTTCAAATACTCTCCTAGATCAAAGGTCGTTTCTGTAATATCAACCTCAAAACGACCACGAAGAACATCTTCCCGCATTTGTAGTAATTCATCTGCTTCAACCGGATAAAATTGAATTTGATCGAAAAATCGTAATAACCATGGCTTACCAGGCTCAAAGCTTTCAGTAGACCTAAGCTTATTCCACACCTGGATCGTACGTCCTACAAATTGGTATCCTCCTGGACCTTCCATGCCATACACACACATATACGCTCCACCAATGCCAACTGCATTTTCTGGTGTCCAAGTACGAGCTGGATTATATTTTGTTGTGACGAGACGGTGGCGCGGATCAATCGGTGTCGCAACTGGAGCACCTAAATAAACATCCCCTAAGCCTAGAACTAAATAACTTGCATCAAATACTACGTTTTTAACATCTTCAATGCGATCGAACCCATTGATTCGTCTAATAAACTCCAGGTTATCAGGGCACCAAGGTGCATCTGGGCGAACATTTTGTTGATAACGTTCTGTCGCTAATTGTACAGATGGATCATTCCAGGATAGCGGCAAGCGAACGATTCTCGATGGTACTTGAATAGATTCAAGCGGTGGTAAACTGCGATCAATTTCCAGTACCTTTTTGGCAGCATCTTTTACCGACATTTTTGATGCATCAATATGAATTTGCAAAGATCTAATTCCTGGTGTTAAATCTAATGCAGGAATGGCCTCACTTTTTTGAATACGATCCATTAATACATGTGCTTGGAAACGCAGAAGTAAATCCAGTTCCATGTCACCGTATTCCACAAGAAGATTTTCATCTCCACTACAACGAATCGTAATTGGAATTTGACGATCAGCTGACTCCCTGGCTAAAACTGGATATGCAGGAGTAATTTCAATTTTTGGATCAGCTAATTGTACCTCTACTAACCTTGATAGACGATTTTCTGTGATAGCTTGCAGATTTTCTTCTTGCAACTTACGTAAACGATCCGCTTCTTCAAGCGTGATAAGCTTAAATTGGACGGTATCTCCAGGATGAAGCTGACCAATTTTCCAAAACTCAGCTGAAGCTGTTGTCACTGGACACACAAACCCTCCAAGACTAGGACCATCAGGACCAAGCAATATCGGCATATCCCCTGTTAAATCTAGGGTGCCAATTGCATAAGCATTATCATGAATATTCGAAGGATGTAAGCCTGCTTCTCCTCCATCTTCACGAGTCCATAGTGGTTTAGGTCCAACAAGGCGTACACCTGTACGTGAACTATTAAAATGAATTTCCCATTTTGTCTCTGTTAGCTGTTTTAAATAATTGGGCTGTAAAAATTCCTCTGTACAATGGGGCCCAGGAATCACACCAATCGTCCATGAATTGTTAATTTTCGGTTGATGATTGATTGGTAAAGTTTCTTCGGCAATTGGTGTTCGATTGTTATGAATAGCAAGAACATCACCAGTACGAAGTGCTCTGCCTCCATGTCCCCCAAAGTTTCCAAGTGTAAATGTAGACGAGCTTCCTAAAATCTTCGGCATATCAAACCCGCCTGAAACAAGCAAATACGTTCTCATCCCCACTTTTGCTTCACCAAATGATAAAACCTGCCCCTTTTTGGCTAGTATTGGCGTATATAATGAGATATCTTCCCCATCAAGCTTCGCTTCCATATCAGCTCCCGTTAAGCAAAACCACATATCATTTCGGAATTGATAGGCTCCACCTCGGAGTGTAAATTCTAATCCTGGTGCGTTGTCATCATTTCCTAATAATTTGTTTCCAATTCTGAAGGATAAAGGATCCATTGGACCACAAGGAGGAACCCCAACATCCCAATGACCTTTTCTTCCAGGCCAATCCTGAACAGTTGTCTGAACACCGCCATCTATGACTTCAAGGGCATTTTCAACCGATTCAAACCTATTTAGCATTCTTGTGTACACATTTCCAGCTGCACAATCCTCTTCCTGTAACAATGCTTGTAAATATTGAAGATTTGTTGTGATCCCATACATACGTGTTTCACTTAAAGCTTTGATCAATTTTTGAATCGCATCTTTACGATCTTTTCCATGAACAATGATTTTTGCAAGCATTGGATCGTATAAAGAGGTAATCGTAATGCCATCTCTTACCCATGTTTCATTACGTGCAAGCTCTGATAAAATGACTTGATCAAGCTGACCTGCGCTTGGACGGAAATCATGATGACAATCTTCAGCGTAAATACGAGCTTGAATGCTATGTCCTTTTGGCTTCTGAACAAGATCTTGTAAATTTTTCAGCTCACCTGCAGCCTCTTTGACCATCCATTCTACAAGGTCTACTCCTAAAACTTCCTCTGTTACACCATGCTCTACCTGCAAGCGAGTATTTACTTCTAAGAAATAAAATTCACATGTTTCAGGGTTATATAAAAATTCAACAGTTCCAGCACTTCGATATCCGACTTCTTCAGCTAAGCTTTTTGCTGCAGCAAACATTTTTTGGCGAACTTCATCAGACAACTTTGGAGCAGGACTTTCTTCAATCACCTTTTGATTTCGACGTTGAATGGAGCAATCACGTTCCCCTAAAGTGACAACTTCACCAAAACTATTTCCAAAAATTTGCACCTCTACATGTCGTGCTTTGGCAATATATTTTTCTAAAAATAATCCGCCGTTATTAAAGTTTGTTTCTGCTAGATGAAGAACTCCATCATAAGCAGTACGTAACGCTTCTTCATCCTCACAAACCCGCATTCCAATTCCGCCGCCACCTGCTGTACTTTTTAAAATAACAGGATAACCAATTTGAATCGCTTGCTCTAAAGCAGTGTCTAAGCTGTCAATTAAATTTGTCCCTGAAAGCATTGGGACTCCAGCTTTTTCAGCAATTTCCCTCGCAGAGTGCTTCAAACCAAACATGTCCATTTGCTCTGGTGATGGTCCGATAAATGTAATGCCATTCTCTTGGCAAGCGCGGGCAAAATCAGCATTTTCACTTAAAAACCCATAGCCCGGATGGATCGCCTCTGCACCTGATTCCAGGGCTGTTTTAAGGATTAATTCTGCATTTAAGTAACTATTTTTCGCTGCCCCTTCTCCGATCAAAACAGCTTCATCTGCACCATCAACATGTAAGCTGTCTTGGTCAGCTTTTGTATAAACCGCTACAGATGAAACTCCCAATTTTTTCAATGTTCGCTCTATTCGTACCGCAATTGCCCCACGGTTTGCGATTAAAACCTTTTTAAACATGTGATCCTCTCCTTCTTATGAAGTTCTTTTTTTATCTTTATAGAGGCTAATTGCCCATTTAAGTGGTTGAGAATACTATTGGCTTTAGGGATGTAAAAGGATTTGAGCGTTCCTTCATCGACTTCTGGGTTTATCAATCTTATGAAGGATTTTTCTCACTCTCCATCCATGAGTTTTGGTCTTCATTACTCCTTTGAAGACCTTTTCTCGCTCTCCATCACTGAGTTTTGGTTTTCATCTCTCCTATGAAGACCTTTTCTCACTCTCCATCCATGAGTTTTGGTTTTCATCTCTCCTATGAAGACCTTTTCTTACTCTCCATCCATGAGTTTTGGTCTTCATTACTCCTATGAAGACCTTTTCTTACTCTCCATCACTGAGTTTTGGTCTTCATTACTCCTATGAAGACCTTTTCTCACTCTCCATCCATGAGTTTTGGTCTTCAGCCCTATACCAAGCAATCTAATTCTTAGTTATCCCAAATCAACACCCGAACTGGTGTAGGATTATAGGCATTACATGGATTATTCAACTGCGGACAGTTACTAATTAAGGCAACTGTTTTTACAATCGATTGAACTTCAACATAGCGCCCCGGAGCTGAGACACCGTCAGCGAAGGTTAGTCCACCCTTTGGTGTAACAGGTACATTCATAAAGAAATTAATATTCGGCGCCAAGTCTCGCTTTGTAAAACGTTCATCGTATTTTGTTAGCTGCAGCATGAATGTATCTCTACAATTGTGCATTGGCAATGTATCATGTGAATAACGAACTGTATTACTTTGTGCTGAGCAGGCACCACCTAATGTGTCATGACGACCACATGTATCTGCAACAATTTTCAATAATTCTTTACTTGACTCAGAGCGTAAAATCGTTCCTGTTGATAGATAAATATTTTGCTGTCCAGCCATAGTAGCCACAGCACTGTAGTGGTCTTCTGGATCCTCTGCATTATAGAAAAGAGTATCCGCCGCTTGATTTCCCTCTAAATCTACGATTCTTAACACCTGACCTGGTTGTAATTCGTGCATCCATCCATCTCCTGCTGGGATCACGTAATCATAGATTGCGTCTTCTACTTTTCTTGTACTTTCTGTATAGTTTAAAACCGCCATGGTTTCTTCCTCCTTTAAGTAACTTTAACAATTGGCTCTTCTGCTCTCATCAACAAAGTGTTATTTCAAGACAACTGATTTTTGGGATTCACCAAGTAATGCGTGATATTCCCAAGTATTTTCAAAAGCTCTGCGGTTTTCCGGACGAAAGTTTACACAAAGGTCATCCTCTTCTACTGGGTTTGCCTCAAAAACTTCTATTTTAATTGGTACTGAAGGATATTCTTTACTAGGGTCTAAAGGATTTGGCGTGTTGGAAAAAAGAAATAATGTATCCATTTCTGTTCTAAGTGTCACGGTCCCACCTTCTTTACAGTGACCTTCCACAAAGTGCATATCTCCGTTTTCATCACAATACACTTTTGAAAATAAGTTCAAGACCGGTACAATGTCACGTACTCCTAATCCATTTCTGACAAGCTCAACAAAGAAATTTTCTTCACCGCTTCTTAACCAATCATTTCGCAGGTCTTGATAGGTTGTAACTCCATATTTTTCATCGGTTTGTTTTCTTGATGTATATCCAGAGATACTGTCATGCCAGCCTAGACTATCTTCAATAATGCTTGTTAACACTCTTCCGTTATCACTCATGAGCACATGTCCTTTTGTTAAGTGTGAGGTGTGCTGCGCTTTTAATGTATCAGGCATATTGTAGCGTTCTGTTAGATTATGAGCGTGATACATAAGGGTTGAAAGATTTGCTCCATTTCCTAAAGCCGTAAATCTGACCAATTTTCCTTTCCCGATTGTTCCAGACCATTTTCCACCAGCAGGGATTGTTTTACTAAAAATACTATTCATATGAAGTTTCCTCCTATTATTTTGTATTAAAAAAGGATAAAAGCCCGAGAGATCAACGTCTCCCAGGCTTTTATCCTTCCGTGTATATAGCTATCATGCGGTATAGCCATACGCTCTCTCTCGGTCCAGACTTCTTGTTTGAATGAGGGGAGATTCATGACAAGAACGGAACCCTAGACAGCTTTTTCCTTCTCAGTTGAGAAGCTTTATTGAATTATTCTGTACCTTCAGTATAGTATGCCTTGTTAGATATTCAAACCACCATGTCAGATTATCTGACACACTTTTTCGTTTTATCGATTTGGTATTGCTACCTTACCTTCCGTCACGTCAGATATTGGCTTTTTAAACAGGCTTGTTCGTATTCCTAAGTAAACGAATCCTAATACAATCCATCCAATCCCGATGAACAATGTTTGGGTTTCAAGTAATGTTAACAACCATCCAATAAAGCAAGCACCAACTAAAGGGAAGATCAAATATAAAAATGTAGCTTTTAATGATCGTTGCTTATTTCTAACATAGTAATGAGCAATAACCGAAATATTGACAAACGTAAATGCAGTTAACGCACCAAAGCTGACAAATGTTACTGCAGTATCTAAATCAATGGCGATAGAGAAGAACGAAATAATGGTTACAAATACGATATTTAAGACTGGTGTTTTAAATTTGGGGTGGATATATCCAAATACCTTATTCGGTAATACCGATTCTCGACCAAGAGCATAGAGGAATCTTGTTACACTCGTTACAGATGAAACACCTTGGGTAAAAGTTGCAACAATTAATACTGTTGTAAATAATGCACTTAATAAATTTCCTCCTACCATTTGAATCATTTCAAATGAAGCTGTATCCACATTGACAAATGTAAAGTTTGGATAAGCAATTTGCGTTAAATATGAAATTGAAATATACAAAACAGCTGCAATACAGACAATCATAAAAATCGCTCTTGGAATCGTCTTACGGGGATTAACCGTTTCCTCTGCCATCGTTGTTACGGCATCAAAACCTAGAAAACAGAAACAAATTAAAGCTGCCCCAGAGAAAATCGTTCCAATTGAAAAGTCACTAGAAAAAAAAGGCTGCATCGAGAATAATGCCATCCCGTCCCCGCCAACAATAATATCCTTTGCTACAAATACACAAAAGAATACAATAAAAATAATTTGAAAGATAACAGAAAATCCACTTACCCTTGCAACAGATTTAATCCCAATAATATTCACAAACGCTAATATTAAATTTAATATAATGATCCAAACATAAACTGGAATGCTTGGAAACTGAGCATTTAAAAAAAGCCCAAAAGTCAAGCAAGCAATAATAGGGGAAACAATATAATCTAAAAGTAACGCCCATCCTACTAAAAACCCCATCTTTGGATTTACTGCTTTTTTTGTATATGTGTATGCTGATCCTGAAATAGGATAAGCCTTGACCATTCTACTGTAGCTATACGCAGTAAAAAAGATGGCTAAAAATGCTACTACATAGGCAGCAGCAAGCATGCCTCCAGCTGCTTCAAATGCTACCCCATATACAGTGAAAAAGATCATCGGTGTCATCCATGCAAGACCTAGAAATACAACACCAAACGTATTAAGTGATTTTTTTAATTCTGGAGTTTCTGTCCTCATTAAACCCTCTCCTTATACTGAATATTCCGAATATAATAGTTAAACTTCTTCTTAACTGAAGCTTCCTGGCCTGCTACCTCCTAAAATTTATTTATCAAAATGAACAAAAGGGAAATTTGCTTTTTGAGGA
>NZ_JBZFLI010000029.1:0-42345 GCF_058315175.1 Metabacillus sp. RB-C-LZQ-3-1
AAGTGATCTGCCTTATGACAGATCACTTCTTTACATTTTATTAATCATTTACTGGTAATACAGAACCAGGATATTTCGTGTTAATGAATTCTTTAATTTCTTCAGATTTTAAAACTTCTACAAGCGTTTTAATTTCTTCTTTGTCTTTGTCTTCACTACGAACAACGATGATGTTTGCATAAGGGTTATTTTCGCCCGCTTCAAGAGCAACTGCGTCTTCAGCTGGATTTAAACCCGCTGCTAATGCATAGTTACCGTTGATAATAACAGCATCACCTTCATTGTTTTCAAAAGCACTTGCAAGCATTTCTGGTGCAACACTATCATCAATTTCAAGATTTTTTTCGTTTTCTACAATATCATCTTTTGTAGCATTGATTTTTTCGATATCAGGATTTAATTTAATTAGCCCTTTTTCTTCAAGTAGTGCTAATACACGTCCCATTTCAGCAACGTTATTACTCATGATAATTTTCGCACCTTCAGGGAGATCCTCAAGAGCTTTATATTCTTTAGAGTAAATACCGAATGGTTCAATATGGATTGCTCCAACATTTTCTAATTCAAAGCCATTTTCCTTGATTGCATTTTCTAAATAAGGTACATGCTGGAAGTAGTTTGCATCAAGATCACCCTCTGCAAGTGCAGGATTAATTAATGGATAATCAGAGAACTCTTCAATCTCTAACTCAATACCTTTTTCTTCTAACAATGGTTTTGCTTCTTCTAAGATTTCAGCATGTGGAACTGTTGTAGCCCCGACTTTTAGAACTTTGGTTTCCTGTTCAGTGTTACCCTCGGTTGTTTCTTGAGTTGCATTATCTTCACCGCCACCACAAGCAACTAATAGGACAGCAAAAATCGTAAATACAATGGATAATAAGGATTTTTTCATTGTGTTTTCCTCCTAACGTTTATCTATAGCCTTGACTAATATATCTCCAATAAATTGGATAATAAATACAATAATTAAGATAAAGATTGTCGCAACAATCGTAACTTCAAAGTTATTACGTTGGAATCCTTCACGATAAGCGAGGTCACCTAATCCGCCGGCTCCAACAACTCCTGCCATTGCCGTATACCCTACCAACGCAATAGCCGTAACAGTGATACCAGATACTAACGCTGGAAGGGATTCTGGTAAAAGGACCTTCCACATAATAGTAGATGTTTTTGCCCCCATAGACTTGGCTGCTTCAATGACTCCTTTATCCACTTCCCTTAAAGCCAGTTCTACCATTCTCGCATAGAAAGGAGCTGCCCCAATGATTAATGCTGGAAGAGCGGCATTTGCACCAAGGATTGAACCAACAACAATTTTTGTGAAAGGTAAAAGTAAAATAACTAAAATAATAAATGGGATTGAACGGAAAATATTAACGATTCCAGATAGAATCGTATTAAAAACACTGTTACCCCATATATTACCCTTTGATGTTAAAAATAAAAGAAGCCCTAGAATAATTCCGATGAAAAAGGTCGCGATAACAGAAATACCTGTCATATAAGTTGTTTCATATGTTGCTTCCCATACCTTTTCCCACTTCACGTTTGGAAGAAACTGTTCAAGCATTTGCCAGCACCTCCACTTCAACTTGTTGCTCTTTAATAAATGCTACAGTACGGTTGATTTCTTCTTCGTCTCCATCTACATGTAAAAATAATGACCCATATGATCCATTTTGGGTTTGTGAAATTTTCCCTTGAAGAATATTTACTTCGATTTCAAAGTTTCTAATAATATTAGTAATTAACGGTCTTTCTGCTCCCTCACCAACAAAAGTGAGCTGCAGTATTTTTCCTGAATCATATGACTTTAATAAGTGCTCGACTGCTTCTTTCGTCTCATCAGGTTCTGATATCTGTTTAACAAAGGTTCTTGTAATTGGTTTTTGTGGGTTTTTGAAAACATCTAAAACATTACCTTGTTCCACAACCTCGCCATTTTCCATAACTGCAACTCGATGACAAATCTTACGGATGACATGCATTTCGTGGGTAATAAGAACTATAGTTAAGCCCAGACGCTTATTAATATCAACTAGTAAGTCTAAGATAGAATCCGTCGTTTGAGGATCCAAAGCAGACGTAGCTTCATCACATAATAAAACTTTTGGGTTATTTGCTAAAGCTCTTGCAATTCCTACACGTTGCTTCTGCCCTCCACTTAATTGTGACGGATAAGCATTTTCACGTCCCTCTAAACCAACAAGCTTTATTAACTCATCTACACGCTTCAATCGTTCAGCTTTTTTCACACCAGCAATTTCTAGCGGAAATGCAATATTTTCTCGGACAGTTCTTGACCATAATAAATTAAAATGCTGAAATATCATACTAATTTCTAAACGTGCTTTTCGAAGATTGGCACCTGAAATCGAATCGATTCTGCTTTCAGCTACTTTTACTTCACCACTCGTCGGCTTCTCCAGCCCATTTAATAAACGTATTAATGAACTTTTACCCGCACCGCTATATCCGATAATTCCGAAGATTTCACCCTTCTCAATGTTTAGATTCACATTATTAACTGCTTTAACTTGGCCTGATTTTGTTTCATATATTTTATTAACATTTGATAATGTTATCATCTTGTCACCTTCTTTCTTAATTACTTAAAATTTAGGTTAAGTATTTGAAAAACTTATGAGAAAAACTTTGCTTATCACCAAGTCCTCTTGGCGAATCCCATCGTTTTTCTTATACTATCATTCATATATTTTCATAATTCTGATAGTATTAAAAAACCTTTCTACCAAATGAGCAGAAAGGCGCGAAAGAATCCTTTCTCTCATCTCTCAAAGCATCTGCTTTGCGTGAATTGGCACCATTTCAACAATGTTGATGGTTGCCGGGCTTCGTCGGGCACTTCCCTCCACCTCTCTTGATAAGAGTTTCATCTATTATATTAAGTCATTCAGTATAGGTCGAATTTTAAATACGAGTGTGATTGTATCATGTGTTGAAAATTGGTGTCAATTAAAAATAAGTTATTATAAAATTTGAAAAATTCAGCTTTATAACAAGTTTTTTATAAAAACAAACAAATTCTAAGCAAAAAAAATAGGATGACACAAATTTTATCATCCTATTAGTTAAATTCACATATTTACTTGTTCAAAGCTTCTTATGCCTGTGGTTTTATCAATTGCTTGTTCAAGATCCTCAATTAGATCATCAATATGTTCAATTCCAACAGATAATCGAATCAGATCTTCTGTAACTCCTGATTTTTTCAAATCCTCATCACTTAACTGCTGATGTGTTGTACTTGCCGGATGAATAATTAAACTTTTTGCATCCCCCACATTTGCCACATGTGACCACAATTCTACTGAATTTATTAATGAAGCCCCTGCTTTTCTGCCACCTTTAATACCAAAAACGATGATAGACCCTGCGCCTTTTGGAAGATATTTTGCAGCCAACTCTCTTCCAGGATGGTTCTGGTTTTCAGGATATAAAACCCATTCAACAGCTGGGTGATTATCTAGATATTCGACCATTTTTCTTGCGTTTGATACATGCTCTTTCATTCGAACATGGAGAGTTTCTAGACCTAGAGTAAATTGAAATGCATTATATGGACTAATAGCAGGTCCCATATCTCTCAACAACTGAACTCTCGCCTTAACGATGAACGCTTGGGCACCTAATGCTTCAGCATATACTATATCATGATAGCTTGGATCTGGTGTTATAAATCCAGGAAACTTAGAGTTATTCCAATCAAACTTCCCTCCATCTACTATTACACCACCTAGTGTTGTCCCATTACCTAACAACCATTTTGTGGCGGAATGGACAACAATATCAGCTCCGTGTTCAATTGGCTTACAAAGGTAAGGTGTGGCAAACGTGTTATCAACAATTAACGGAATCCCTGCTTCATGAGCAATCTCTGCTACAGCTTCGATATCAAGTACATCTAAGCTTGGATTTCCGATCGTCTCAGCAAAAATTGCTTTCGTTCTTGGAGTAATGGCAGCTCGAAAATTTTCTGGGTTTTTGGGATCTACAAAAGTTGTTTTAATTCCATATTTAGGTAAAGTTGCAGCAAATAAATTATATGTTCCACCATATAAAGTTGAGGCCGATACAATTTCATCACCGGTACCTGCGAGATTTAACACCGACAATGTAATCGCTGCCATTCCACTTGCTACGGCTAAACTGCCAACTCCTCCCTCAAGCTGGGCGATTCTTTCCTCAAAAACAGTTGCAGTAGGATTATGTATTCTTGTGTAAATATAACCAGGCTCTTTCAATCCAAATAAGTTAGCCGCATGTTCAGTATTATCAAAAACATAAGCGTTAGATTGATAAATTGGTACAGACCTTGCACCTGTCATTTCATCTTTTTTAAGTCCACCGTGAATTGTTAATGTTTCTTGCCGATATTGCTTGTCACTCATCTTTGTTCCTCCCCTATAGTACAGCTCTGAATTGTCTACAAGTAGGTGTAAACACATGATGAAGGATTCTTTTTTTTAGACTAATTTCATTGTAATCGGTTAAACTCTATTACGACAAGCCTTCTATCAATAAGTTTTTTAAATTAATTTAAAGAGTGCTTCAATCTTTAGAAAATCACGATATGACCCTTTTATTGAAATACTTCCAAGTGAAATTAATTGCTTTAAGCTAATTTTATTTTGTACCATATCCTCTAAATCCTGCTCTTCTCCCTCAATAAGAAAATCTACCTTTGTTGGAGGAACAGCTAACAAACTTGACCCATTTGAAGATAGTTCAAGATAATAGCTTGACTTATGTTTAGCCCTAATTTCAACTACTAGAACTCTATTTATTAAGATTGGTTTTATAAATTCTGCTTTATTTATGCCAGTGATAAAATCAGAAATTAACATAAAAAAATCCTCCCGCTATCAATAAGTTACTTACTAACTTCATTGATTATCGGAAGAATCCTTTAAATAAAACTCGACAGTTTCTGCCCTTGCTTAGAGAATTTCACTATTTCCCAAGAAATATGTCAGTTTATCTATTATATTGTTTTAAAAGGTCGTAAAGATGTCCTACCGACTGAAACGCATATACCCTTTCCCTTATTTTCCCGTCTTCAAAAATAAGCAAACATGGTACACTTTCTATTCCTAATTCTTTCGCATCTTCTGGATAATAATTCAAATTTAAGGAAAAAATATCCAGATTTGGCAGTAACTCATCTACAACAGTCAGCATTTTTTTAGCTACCTGACAAGTACCGCACATTGGGGTAAATAAGTATATTACTTTAATACCTTTATTCGGTATCATTAGCTCTTTTTCTTTCCACTCAATCATAACTCTAATTTTTTTGCACCCTTCTAAAGAAATTTAGCATTTACATCTATATTAGCACTAAGTAAAACTGATGCAACATGATGATCAGGTGCTGTTGCAACCTCACGGTAAGCCCGGTCAATATAGAGGTGGGATGCCTCTGGAAATTCTCGTTTGAATTGTTTGCGTAACCGGTCACCAGCATCATCAGAATCAACTAAAATATACACATCTTTTAGAAATAGCTCATCAATTAATTCATCCATTTTCGTCAAGCTAATGGTACCATTTGTACAGATGATTTCAATTGGTTCACATATTACATTTAATACTTTCTTTTTATCTGATTTTCCTTCAACAATTATTACTTTTTCAACCTCAACTAACGACATAACCATCACCTATTTTTAAAGTAAAAAGTCTTTTCTATAACGTATTCGATTTGTCGAGGTTGTTTCCCTTTAATTTCATGTTTTTTCTTATCATTTAGAAAAAACATTCAAAGAAAACCACCATTTAGGAAAGCCATTAGGTTATAAGTGCGAAAAAAGCAGTGGTGTACGCCACTGCTTCCACATTAACACCAGCCATTTTCATCGTCACAGTCGACATATTTTTGATCTGGTTCAGATAGAACATCTGCTATTTGATAAAAGCGGCTATCATTAAATTCATAACCCGCTTTTAGGTTATAATTATTCTCTGAGACCATTTGGCCAATATTTTCTTTTTCCAGATAAAGATTTAATTGCCCATCTCCAAATTTGCCGACAACTCGATCAGTTATATCTAATCGTTGTTTTTGAAAAGTCATATGGACACCCTCCTTTATCTTACTAATAGGGTGTCCATATTTTATCACATCATGCTTATTAGTCTTGATTCGTCATTTCTTCATATTGCTCAGCGGTCATTAACTTTTCAACGTCTTCAAGGTTTGAAGGCTCGATGACAATCATCCACGCTTTTTCATATGGAGATTCATTAACAAATTCCGGGCTATCATCAAGGTCCTCATTGATTTCAACAATCCTTCCGCTTACTGGTGCATAAAGCTCTGAAACAGTTTTAACTGACTCAACACTTCCGAAAGGCTCGTCCGCTTGGATTTCGTCTCCAACTTGTGGCAGCTCGACGAAAACGATATCACCTAGTTCTGATTGGGCAAAATCAGTAATTCCAATTCGAACCTTATCCCCTTCAATTTTTACCCACTCGTGTTCTTCCGAATAACGAAGTTCTTTAGGTGTGTTCATGTTCTCATACCTCCAGGTTTCTTAACATTTTTTCATGTCTTAGAATAGGTTAAATTCCCTTTATTTTCTAACGTGATGAATTATTACTGTTTTAGCAGTTTTTTGTCACTGTTGCAAGAGATATCTGTTATTTTCCCCAAGTTTCACCAAATTGCTCTTCCTTAAAACCTACTGTTACTTTTTGATCTCCAACAGTTAGAGGTCGTTTTATTAACATCCCATTAGATGATAATAGCTCAAGCATTTCATCTTCTGACATTGTCGCTAATTTATCTTTAAGACCAAGCTCTCTGTATTTTTGCCCACTTGTATTAAAGAATTTTTTTAATTCTAACTGACTTTTTTTATAAATACTTGCTAACCCCTCTTTGGTTGGCGGGTTTTCCACAATATGTATTTCATTAAATTCAATGTTATGTTCTTCTAACCATTTTTTCGCTTTTCGACAAGTACCGCATTTAGGATACCAATAAAAATCTAACGCCATTCGTATCACCTCCATGTACCATCTAGATAAACTCTTATTCCATTTATAGAAGGAATATTTTTTCTTTATCTTATCATAAATCATCATGAAGGCATAATGAGGGATATCCTCATTTTGATAAAATATTGCTAATATCGCGACAAGGAGACAATCAATGTTTGATTGTCTCCTTTTTCTTATGCTAAATATGCATTTTTATCAATAATAGCTGCTGCGATCTCTCTTTTCTTCCCGATCACGTTAATTGGTGTATGCCTTGTGAATTTTCGTAATGCCGATAACATCATTCGCAGGGAATCACCTGATTCCACTGCAATTAACGATTCTTTTGCATGTGCCTCAATTTCATTGAAGGCTTCCTGACAATAGACTTGTGTGTAAAGAAGCTTTTGCTTATTCTTTTCCTCGCCTGTTTTGGCGATTGCCTTTTCTGTTCGAAGAATGGCTGATTCCATTGCATATATATTGCTCACAATATCTGCAATATTTACTAATACTTCCTGTTGCTTCTGGAGTTCTTTTCCGTACTTTTGGGCAGCCAGACCTGCAATAAGAATACCTATTTTCTTTGCATTTTTTAACAGGTATTTCTCTTGCTCAAGCGTTCCATCTCCAACATCCTCAGGCATAAGCATCATTAACTCTTCTTGCAGGCTTTGCGCCTTTTGGAATAAAGGCAACACCCCTTTTAATGCCTTTCTCAAATATGTTCCTGGTACTAAAAGGCGATTAATTTCATTTGTTCCTTCAAAAATACGATTTATACGTGAGTCGCGGTAAACACGTTCTACTTCATATTCCGCCATAAAACCGTACCCGCCATGGATCTGCACAGCTTCATCGACAACATAATCAAGTGTTTCTGAACCAAATACTTTATTCAATGAGCACTCGATTGCATATTCAGCAATGGATTTGGCTACCTCCTTCCCATCATTAATCTCTTCATCTGTCAGGCGGCTCATCCGATCTTCAAATAGACCAACTGTGCGATATACTGAGCTTTCCATTGCATATGTTTTTACAGCCATGTTGGCAAGTTTCTCTTGAATAAGGGAGAAGCTTGAGATCGGCGTTTTGAATTGTTGACGTTGATTTGCGTATTGAACAGCAACATCGATCATTCTTTTTGAACCGCCAATTGTTCCAACTGCAAGTTTGTAACGACCAATGTTTAAAATGTTAAAAGCAATCACATGCCCTTTCCCTAATTCACCTAGTAAGTTTTCTTTTGGGACTAGAGCATCTTCTAATATAACTGTTCTTGTAGATGAGCCTTTTATCCCCATTTTCTTTTCTTCAGGACCAGTGGACACACCTGGGAAGTCCCTTTCAACAATAAAGGCTGAGAATTGTTCACCGTCAACTTTAGCATAAACAATAATGACATCAGCAAAACCAGAGTTTGTAATCCATTGCTTTTCACCATTTAGAACATAGTGTGTGCCCTCTGCATTCAATTTTGCCGTTGTTTTTGCTCCTAACGCATCAGATCCTGAACTTGGCTCTGTTAATGCATAGGCTGCAATTTTTTCACCTGTTGCAAGACCTGGCAGGTATTTCTTCTTTTGTTCTTCATTTCCAAACAAAACAATCGGTAATGAGCCGATACCTACATGTGCACCAAAGGAAAGGGAGAAGCTACCAGCTCTTGAAATTTTCTCGGTAATAAGAGCAGAGCTGATTTTATCTAAACCAAATCCGCCGTACTCTTCTGGAACATCTGCACCTAATAAGCCAAGTTCCCCTGCTTGCTTTAGCAATTTTACAGACTTTTCAAATTGATGATTTTCGATATCCTCTAAATGTGGCACAACTTCATTTACTGTAAAATCCTCGGTTGTTTTTGCAATCATTTTCTGCTCATCTGTAAAGTCTTCTGGAGTAAACATACGATCATATGTTATATCCTCAATTAAGAAACTGCCACCTTTAATCACTGAATTTGTTGCTTTTGACATGAAAAATTCCCCCACTCGTTTCATTTTCATCACCGCGATCTATTAGCCTAGCAATCTCCTAAAGTTAGACTAATTCAAATACTCCAGCAGCACCCATTCCTCCACCAATACACATTGTGACAACACCAAATTGTTGATTTCGCCGCTTCATTTCATGAATAAGTGAAAGGGTAAGCTTTGTACCTGAACAACCAAGCGGATGACCTAGAGCAATGGCTCCGCCATTTACATTAACTTTCTCTTCATCAAGTCCAAGCTCACGTATGACCTGAATAGATTGAGAGGCAAATGCTTCATTTAATTCAAATAAACCAATATCTGAAAGCTCAAGTCCTGCATATTTTAACGCTAATGGTACTGCAGCAACTGGACCGATTCCCATCACCTCAGGCGGAACACCGGCAACTGCAAATGATCTAAACTTTGCCATCGGTTTGTACCCTAGTGACTCAGCCTTTTCTCGATCCATCAGCATAACGGCTGCCGCACCATCACTAGTCTGTGAAGAATTTCCAGCCGTAACAGTGCCTTTTATTGAAAAAGCTGGCTTGAGAGTAGCTAAAACTTCTGATGTCGTATTTGCGCGCACCCCTTCATCCTGGTTGAATTGGACAACCTTCTCTTGAAGCTTATGATCAGCCCCTACCGTTCTAACGTTCACCTCAACAGAAACAATTTCATCATCAAACTTTCCTTCTTGGATCGCTTTTGCTGCGCGTTTATGACTTCGTACAGCAAATGCATCTTGTTCTTCACGGGAGATCCCATATTTTGTTGCTACCTGTTCAGCAGTGTGCCCCATTCCCATATAATATTCAGGTGCTTCCTCTGCTAATTTTGCATTTGGTCGAACAACATGCCCCATCATCGGGACAAGGCTCATGGATTCAGCACCTCCCGCAATTGCTGTATCAGAATGACCTAGCATAATCTTCTCTGCCCCATATGCAATACTCTGTAGTCCAGAAGAGCAATAGCGATTAATAGTAATTGCAGGAACCGAATAAGGAAGTCCAGCTAAAGCCCCAATATTTCTTGCCATATTTAAGCCTTGCTCAGCTTCAGGCATCGCACATCCGATAATTAAATCATCGATATTTCCTTCATAATTACCCGCTCTTTTCAGCGTTTCCTTTACGACCAATGCACCTAAATCATCTGGCCGCATATTAGCTAAAGTCCCCTTTTTCGCTCTACCAACAGGTGTTCTAGCTCCCGCTACAATGACTGCTTCTCTCATTTAACAAACCTCCTTTTTAACATGATTTTAATTTCTAAGCGGTTTTCCTTTTACAAGCATGTGCTGCATTCGCTGCTGGGATTTTCCTTCCGCTACTAAACTTATGAACGCTTCTTTTTCTAAATTTAATAAATATTGCTCATCAACCTCTGTTCCAAACGGTACTTTTCCTCCAGCTATTACAAAGGCTAGCTTCTTAGCAATTTTTAAATCATGATCTGAAATATAGCCTGATAGGTACATAGACTGTGCACCAAGTAACAGTGTTGCATAGCCTGTTTCACCCACTACAGGAATTTTCTTTCTAATTGGCGGCTGATAACCTCCATCATGCAAATCGATCACACGCTGCTTTGCATCAAAAATAAGATGGTCACTGTTAACACTTATATGATCTTTTTCATTTAAGAACCCATTTCGTTTTGCTTCTGCAGCAGATGCAGATACTTTTGCCATAGCAATTGTCTCAAATACTTTATTTGCAACAGACTGTAAATCAAAATCTACACCTTTTGGCATATTGCTTAACATTTTAATATAAAGCTCTTTATTTCCCCCTCCACCAGGAATTAACCCGACACCAACTTCTACTAACCCCATATATGTTTCACTTGAAGCTTGTATGCTGCTTGCTGGAAGACAAATTTCTGCTCCTCCACCTAATGTCATTCCAAACGGAGCCGCTACAACTGGTTTTTTACAATATTTCAATCGCATCATAGCTTGTTGGAATTGATGAACGACCATTTCGATTTCAAAAAGGTTATCATCCTGTGCTTCCATTAAAATCATGCCAAGGTTCGCTCCAACACAAAAATTCTTTCCTTGGTTTCCGATGACAAGTCCTTTGTAGTTTTTCTCTACTTCATCAATGGCATAATTAATCATTTGAATAATATCAAAACCGATAGCATTGCTTGGTGAATGGAATTCTAATAATGCGACACCATCACCTAAATCAATAAAACTGGCACCGCTGTTTTTCTTAATGACTCCATTCATTTCCTTATAGTTTTTTAAATTTATTACTTTAGAATTCTGCTTCACTAAACGATATTCACCATCGGTATAGAAAAACTGAACACCATTCTCTTTTCGATAAAATGTTCCGAATCCTTTTCCTAACATATCTCCAATCCAGCCAGGTACCTTCAAGCCCTGCTGCTCCATTAACTCTACTGACTTTTCAACTCCTATTGCATCCCACAACTCAAAAGGACCTACTTCCCAACCGAAGCCCCATTTCATCGCCTGATCAATCGCGACAATATCATCAGCTATTTCACCTAAAAGTTCCGCAGAGTAAATCAGCGTTGGAATTGTAATTCCTCTTAGCAATTCTCCTGCTCGATCATCTGCGTATATAAGCGCTTTCAATTTATTTTCTAATCCCTTTGCTTGCTTTGCCTGTTCAAGGGATGGGGCATGTAATTTTGTTCTCTCTTCGTATTCAAAAGTCTCAGGATTTAATTCAAGAATATCTTTACCTGATTTTTTATAAAAGCCTTGACCGTTTTTACTGCCTAACCATTTATTCTCGAGCATTTTTTGCATAAATTCCGGAATTTCAAATACCTCTTTTTCTTTTCCCTCTACCTGTTCATGTACATTTTTGGCAACATGAGCAAATGTATCGAGTCCTACGACATCAAGAGTACGAAAAGTGGCACTCTTAGGTCTGCCGATAATCGGACCTGTGATAGAATCGACTTCACCAACGCGATAACCGCCCTTTATCATTTCCTGAACGGTTACTAATAACCCGTAAGTACCAATCCGATTGGCAATAAAGTTCGGTGTGTCTTTCGCTTCGACAACCCCTTTACCTAGAACATCCTCTCCAAATGTTTTCATAAATTCTAGGATATCCTGATCCGTATCTTTTGTAGGTATAACCTCCAGCAGCTTTAAGTATCTTGGAGGATTAAAGAAATGTGTTCCTAAAAAATGCTTTCTAAAGTCCTCTGAGCGTCCTTTAGCCATAGCTTCTACAGAAATCCCGGATGTATTTGAACTAACAATACTGCCTTCTTTTCTATATTGATCAACAATCGCAAAGATCTCTTGTTTTACAGCTAGTTTTTCGACAACAACCTCAATAATCCAATCTGCTTCACGAATGCGTTGCATATCATCTTCAAAATTTCCTACCTCAATACGATCAAGATGACTCTTGTCTGTTAGTGGTGCTGGTTTCTGTTTAAGAAGCTTTTGAACCGCTGTTTGCGCTAGACGGTTTCGAACAGTTTTATCTTCTAATGTAAGACCTTTTTTCACCTCTTCTCCATCTAGTTCACGAGGTACAATATCTAATAGTAATACAGGGATGCCGATATTTGCTAAATGTGCTGCAATTCCAGAGCCCATTACCCCTGAGCCTAATACAGCAGCTCTTTTTATACGCTGGACCATACATTTTCCCCCTTATTTGAATGAATACTCATTCATTTTTCTCCCAAAAAAAATGAACCTTACGAATTTAGTTCCTTTATTATTAATATAAAAGATTTGGGTCATGACTTCAATAGATTTATCACAATTTTTCTTAAATAATCATATCCCTCATTGGACAACTTAAGCTTTAGGAGGTGATATGTGATGGCAAGATTAAAAAAATCTCCTTCAAAAGCGGGTGTTAGTGCTGCGAGTGTAAAGGGGAATGCTGGACCTAATAATGAAAAAGCCGGCGGCGGTAAGCGGACTAGTCAAAATCAACAATACAAACAGCATAATATGGGTAGCGACAATATGTAATTATAGAAAAGCGCAAGGCGACAAGCATAAGGCGAATAGGAATTGAAGGTGCATTTTACCTTCAATTCCTATTTGACTAGACCCTAGAGGCAGCCAATAACGCGACGTCCTGTCGCATTGCCTGCACTTGCACGTCCTGTGCTTCGCCGATCGCGCCTGGAACTAGTCAATAAAACTAATGACAAAACTCCAAATTCCTTATCCATCCAAAAAGGGATTCAATGACCTTGCTACAGTCCCTTATTCAAATTTGACATCTTTAGCGTTTGATTATTCCTTTTATTACAAAGGCTACATTTGCGGGTCTTTCTGCCATTCTTCTCATAAAATAACCGTACCAATCCGTGCCATAAGGGACATACACCCTCATTTTAAATCCATCCTTAACGATGTCTAGTTGTTTTTCGGGTCGTATCCCGTAAAGCATTTGAAATTCAAATTGAGTCTTAGGAATCTTATATGTGTTCACAATTTGTTTTGTATATTCGATTATTTGGTCATCGTGTGTTGCAATGGCGGTATAGTGACCATTAAGCAAATGTATTTTGATGATCTTTTTAAAATTTTGATCTACATCTATTTTATCTGGATATGCAACGTTTGGGGATTCCTTATAAGCACCTTTGACAAGTCTTAAACTTGCTTGATAGTTACCTAAGTCCTCTACATCCTTTACCGTTCTATATAAATATGCCTGAAGGACTGTTCCGACATTGTCGTACTCAGATTTGAGTTGTTTAAAAATCTGCAGAGTTTTTTCACATCTTGAATAATCTTCCATATCAATAGTAATGAATACACCGTGCATTTTTGCTTTATCTAAAATACGGCGCATATTCGATAACACGACATCTTTAGATATATCTAACCCCATTGATGTTAATTTCACGGAAATTTGCGAATGTAATTTTTCGTTCCCGATTATCTCGATAGCTTTTATACAATGATTGGCTGCTTCAGCCGCTTCTTTTTCGTCAACAATAAATTCACCTAAATAGTCCAGCGTTACATCAAGCCCTTTTTCATTCAATTGTTTGATCACTTCTTTTGCTACATCTATTGTATTTCCAGCTACAAACCTTGCAGCTCCGAAACGCAAGCCGTATTTCTTTGCTAACTTTGTCATCGTTTTATTTCTGGATAAAAACATAAAAGAGTTCCGCAGAAGTTTTTCCATATTTAACAGCCTCCTCTTTAGGTTCTTATACCGAACAACAAAAGTTCAAGCTCTACCATGAATAGAAATGTATATACTGTCTTGAAGTCCATCACTTTTATACTTTCATCATGAGTTTTTAAAAACGTATTCATTTTTTCTTTCCTTTTATCCCTTACCAGATCTGTATTCGTCTTATTCCTACTATATGTTTGTTGTGGGAAACTGTTCAAAGAGGGGGAATTTCTAAAACGGCTTGCATAGTTCAAATTAGATGGTGGAACGATAGAAGCGAATGAATTGTGAGGAGGATCAAACATGCAACAGCAAAATTTTGAACAACAAGCTCAACCCGGTATGATGCAACAACCGCCAAGTGTGGTAACAACTAAAGATCAGCTTTACCTTACAGATATGCTTTCCTGGAATCTATTAGCGATGAAAAAGGCTCATTTCTTCGCCTCTCAATGCCAAAACCAACAAGTGAAAACTCAGCTGGAAAAGGTTGGGCAAATGCATGAACAACATTACAATAAAATCTTGGGTCATCTCCAGCCACAACAGCAGACTTCACAGGGATCTCAATTACAATAGGAGGAATGGAGAATGGATCAAATTAAAAGTGCTTCAATGACACAAGTCCAACAAGGACCGCAAATGAATGATCGCGACTTTACAAATGACCTTTTAGCAACGGAAAAATATTTAACCACAGCCTATTCAACAGCCTTGAATGAAGCTAGTCATCAAACTCTGTATCAGGATATATTGACTGTTCTTACCGAAACACAGCAAGCTCAAAGAGATTTATATAATTTCATGTTTCAAAATGGATGGTATACGCTTGAAGCTGCTGATACACAAAAACTGCAACAATCATATCAAAAATTTTCTTCAACGATTCAACAACAATCTCCTTATGGAACGCATTAATGAAAAGGGACTGTTTTTTTAAAGACAGCCCCTTTTCTTATTCCTGATTTTTTGATTCCCTGTGTTTTTCATTTAAAACTTTTATATCATGTATAATGCTCTTCAGCTCTTCCTTTGCATCCGGATAAGTTGTATTCCAATGTTTTGCCAATGGCGGCATGGACTTTGAAATATGTGTATAAAGTGCCCACATCTTCACTTTTTCCTTCAATTCATCCGAGCAGTCGCCTACTAATAATTCGGTATATTTTTCTATGAGCCCATCAAATTGCTCTTTGAGCTTTTGATCCATTCATGAACACCTCCTAATTAATTTTGCCTTTTGCATTCAATTGGACAAGTGTTACAGCGATCATCATTTTTAGAGGTAAGATAAAATAAGCAGCAAGTAGATCTTTTTCGAACATTATTTTGTTTTTTATGAAAAAATGGAGCAATTGGATTTTTAACTTTCACCCCAAATAAAGCAGGTGCTGCCTCCGATACAACATAGGAAAAATCCTCTTCTATCCTCGCCTTGATTTCCTCTGTTATGTTTGGATCCTCTAATGTAGATTCATACATCCAAAAAATATAGATGGCAACATTTTCCCAAAGAATCACCTTTGAAATTCGTGTTACTCTTGAAATTGTCGCTACCATATGGGCTATATTCTGTTTAAACAGAGCTTCTAATACCTTATCTCGCCATTCATTCCGGTTCGAAGCAGGAGTTGTGACTTCTAAGTTTGTAAAATGAAAGCTCGGCAACCAAATTGGATCATCTTCTTCTGTATATAAAGAAAGATTATCAATGGAACTATTCAGCCCTTTATTAAATACACTTAAACTATATAAAACAAGAGCAGCTAAAAAAGCATATCTCTTCACAAGCATTGATCCTAAGACTTGATGTTTATCCGTATTTAATTTTTTTTGTAAATCTTCATTGAATAACCTTTTCAAACGATCCTCTTTTAATAATTCAGGACCTTTGATCATGAGATGCGGTGATTTTTCTTGCAAGCATAATCGATACTTTTCTAATGTTTCTTGTTCTGCTTTTGTTAATTCAGCCATTTAATGCGCCAACTTCCTTTACAATACATCTTCCCCTTCCATGAGGGATACAAAGCGGAGTACCAAAAATAGGATCGACTGTTACCTCACAGTTCATCTGGAAGACATTTTGTACTAGGTTGCAATTAATCACTTCTTCTGGCTTTCCTTGCGCAAACACCTTTTTATCTTTCAATGCAACCAGATTATGAGCATAACGACAAGCTAAATTTAGATCGTGAAGAACCATAACAATCGTTCGATTTTCCCGTTCATTCAACTCAAATAGGAGGTCCAGTATTTCAATTTGATGTGTCATATCCAAATAGGTTGTTGGTTCATCCAACAAAATAATATCAGTCTTTTGTGCCAAGGTCATAGCAATCCACGCACGCTGTCTCTGACCTCCTGATAATGAATCAACCGGCCGTTCAGCTAACTCTTTTAAACCAGTTGCCTCAAGAGCGCTATTAACAGCTTCTTCATCCTCTTTAGACCATTGTTTTAACCAGCTTTGATATGGATAGCGCCCTTGTTTTACTAACTGAAGAACAGTTAATCCTTCTGGTGCCACAGGACCTTGCGGAAGAATCGCAAGCTGTTTGGCTACCTCTTTTGTTGGTAATTTAGCAATAGTACTTCCTTCTAATAATACAGATCCTTCCTTTGGCTTCAACAGTCTCGCAATAGACCTGAGCAAGGTTGATTTCCCGCATCCATTACTGCCGATAAAAACAGTAATTTCACCTTTTGGAATTTTCACATCCAGCTCATTTATAATGATCGTATCTCCATAAGAAAGTGTGAGCGCACTTGTTTCGATAGCTGTCATTTAAATCGCTCCTTTTTAATGCTAGGAATTTAAAAAAATTCTTGTACTATGGGTAAGTGCTCGGCATCCAGCTCCGAAGCACAGGACGCGCAAGTGCAGTAGTTGCAACAGGACGTTGCGCTTTTGTTCATGGCTCTTAAAGCTAATTGTTTCTTGTTTTGTATAACAAATAGATAAAATATGGGGCTCCAATTGCAGCAGTAAATACACCTGCTGGAACCTCTAGTGGAGAAAATAAAGTTCTACCTATTAGGTCCGCCACCATCACTAGAATGGCTCCAATCAATGCAGATACTGGAAGGAGAGCTCCAAACGATGAACCTACGATCCTTCTTCCTATATGTGGTGCCATTAACCCTACAAAACCAATAACTCCTGCAAAGGCAACTGCACTCCCAGTTAGAGCCGTGCTTAAAAGTAATAATAAAAAACGATTTCGTTGTACGGCACTTCCGACTCCAGTTGCTAGCTCATCACCTAGCTCCTGGATATTGACATTTCTAATTGAAATGATGGTAACTATTAGTAAAATCATAACAACAGGTAATAAAATCCGTACCTGCTCCCAAGTAGACCCGTAAACCGTTCCAGTTATCCAGACATTTGCTTGAGCTGCTTGATAAATCGGACCCTTCACCATAAATAATGTTGTCAATGATTGGGCAAGCATAGACAAGCCAATCCCAATTAAAACAAGTCTGATTGATGAAGATCCATTTTTCCAGGACAGTAGATAAACGAGAATTGCCACAAGCGTAGCACCTAGGAAGGCTGCTAACGGCATCCATTTAATACTTACTATTAGCGAATTACTGCGATCGCTAAACAGCAATAAAAATAACACAACCCCAACAGATCCTCCACCTGTAATACCAATAATATCAGGCGATGCTAAAGGGTTACGAATTAATCCTTGCAAAATAGCTCCTGCAACAGCTAAGCAAATACCTACTAATAAAGCAATGATAATTCTAGGTAGACGAAATGAAAAGATAAATAAATTTTCCATTTCATCACCATATCCGAATAACGTTTTCATAACATTAAGCGGGCTAATGAGAACCTCGCCAACCCCTGTACTTATTAAAAATACAACTACTGTAATAGCTATTAAGATAGATGTAATAGCAAAAGCTTTTTTATCTACTAAAAAGGAGAGCTTATCCGAGCCCAACCGAAGCTTATAATATTTTTTCATGATTAATTGAACCCCCTACGTGCAATGTAAATGAAAAAGGGAGTTCCTATTAAAGCCGTCATTACACCCACTGGCAATTCTTCAGGCATGACAATGTATCTCGCTAATATATCAGCTAATACCAGTAGAGATCCCCCGAGTACAATACAATATGGAAGTATCCATCTGTAATCATTCCCTACAATAAATCTAGAAAAGTGCGGAATCACAATCCCTATAAAGGCAATTGGCCCTGCAACAGCAACAGATCCACCGCCTAAAATAATCACAATCAATGCACCCAGAAGCTTCACAAAACCTGTTCTTTGTCCCAATCCCTTCGCCACATCTTCCCCCATTGTTAACACATTAATTTTGGGTGAAAGAAGTAAACTAATCAAAATCGCTGGAATGACATAAGGAAGTATAATAGCTAAGCCTTCTAATTTTCTTCCTTGAATGGAACCCGCTAACCAAAATAAAACTTGATCTAAGGCAGCTTCATTTACAACTAGTAAACCTTGTGTTAAGGAAGAAAACAATGCTGCCATCGCTGCACCAGCTAATGTTAGCTTCATTGGGGTAAGTCCTTCCCTGCCAAATGAGCCAACAAAATAAACGACAAACGCCGAGAAGGCTGCTCCAGCAAACGCAATCCATGTAAATGCTTGAAACGAATTTACGTAAAATACGGAAATGGCAATAACCAGAAAAAAACCTGCTCCTGCATTAATACCAAAAACACTTGGTGATGCTAGGGGGTTTTTGGTCAATGCTTGCATGATTGCTCCCGCAAGAGCTAAGCTCGCCCCTACCACAGCCCCTATTAAGGCCCGAGGCAAACGAACTTCATAGACAATAATATGTTCATTACTGCCATTAAAATGAAAAAAAGCATCATACACCGTTTTTAGATTTGTGTTAGCATATCCGAAAATAAGACTCCCACACATTAAAATGATGAGAATTGAAAATCCTATAAGTAATCCTATAGTTTTTTGAAAGGTAGATTTCGATAACATATTTGCTCCCTATACTTTTCCATTCATACTTTCTTTTATATTATCAAAAATTAATGATTTTGAAAATCATTTTCATTTGACAGTTGACAATCACCATATTTCCTTTTATCATTCTCTATGTAAATGAAAATCATTATCAAATAGTGGAGGGTCAAATCATGAGCAGTACATACAAAAAGTCTTGGTTATCATTATTTTTACTAAGTATTACTTTTCTTATTCTGGCAGCTTGCGGGAATGCCAATGAAGAAACGGCAGATACTGAAGGGGCTGAAGGAACAAATGATGCACCTGCAGAAGAAACATATACAGTTGAACATGCGATGGGAACGACAGAAATTACTGGTACTCCAGAAAAAGTTGTTATCTTAACCAACGAGGGAACAGAAGCACTATTATCAATGGGGGTAACTCCAGTTGGAGCTGTTCAATCTTGGTTAGGTGAGCCATGGTATGAACATATTTCAGACCAAATGGCTGATGTCCAAGTAGTAGGAACTGAGAGCGAAGTAAATATAGAGGCAATTGCTGCACTAAAGCCCGACTTAATTATTGGAAATAAAATGCGTCAAGAACAAGTCTATGAAAAATTAAGCGCCATTGCTCCTACTGTCTTTGCTGAGACATTAAGAGGCGACTGGCAAGAAAACTTTAAGTTATATGCAAAAGCATTAAACCGTGAAGAAGAAGGCAAAAAGGTGATTGATGATTTTGAATCACGAATTACAACTTTGAAGGAATCACTTGGCGATAAATTAAATCAAGAAGTTTCGGTTGTACGCTTTATGGCAGGCAAGACAAGAGTTTATTATACTGATACATTTTCTGGCGTGATCTTTGATAAGCTTGGACTTAAGCATTCAAGTTCGGTACAAGAGCTATTTAAGGATAATCCAGATGATCTGTTTGTTCGTGAAGTTGGAAAAGAAATTATTCCACAATTAGATGCTGATATTTTATTCTACTTCACTTACGCACCACCTGGTGATACAGAAGCAACAAAAACAGAAGAAGATTGGATAAATGATTCACTTTGGAAGAACTTGGAAGTTGTTAAAGCTGAGAAAGCATATAAAGTAGACGATGCAATCTGGAATACAGCTGGTGGCGTCATTGCTGCTAACTTATTATTAGATGATATCGAAAAAATCATGACTGAAGAATAACAAAAGCGTAAGGGGCTTGGCGCTGGCAGTCTAAAACCGCGACGTCCTGTCGCAAAGACTGCACTTGCACATCCTGTGCTTCGGAGCTGGATGTCGAAGCGGTTATCTACAGTTCATGCAATTAAAAATTCTTAAGAATAAACAGAACGCGCGGCTGACAATGTTAGCTGCGTTTTTATTTTTCTTTTCCTTATATCCTTTAATATTGTTAATTCTATATAAAAAAGGGAAAAATAACAGTAAATCAGCCATTATATAGGAGATGAGGTAATTGCTTCAGGCAGCATTTTGGGGCGCTCTTGCTGGATCACCTATCTTTTTTGGTGCTTTACTAGGTATTTTCACAAATCTCCCTAAAAAAATCACAGGGCTTATTATGTCATTTGGAACCGGTGTTTTAATTGGCGCTGCTTCGTTTGAATTACTAACAGAAGCAGTAGATGAAGGAGGATTATTCGCAACCTCAATTGGATTTCTATCGGGTGCATTAGTGTTTACTCTCTCTGAATCGATTATTTCCAAAAAAGGCGGGAGTGAACGGAAGCGGTCGAAAAAAAGTTCGGAAAATCATTCAGGCCTTTCAATCTTTATTGGAACAATTATTGATGCTGTTCCAGAGTCAATTATTATTGGCGTAAGTTTACTGGAACAAGGAACGGTAAGCTACTTAATGGTTATTGCTGTATTGATCAGTAACTTTCCTGAGGGACTTTCAAGTACTGTTGGATTAAAACATGACGGGTATAAACGAAAAACGATATTACTCATGTGGTTTATCGTTGTTATCCTGTCATCTATTAGTTCTTTATTAGGCTATGCACTTCTTCAACATGCACCCTCACATCTCGTTTCAATCATTTCTGCTTTTGCAGCAGGCGGCATTTTCGCTATGGTATCCTCGACGATGATGCCCGAAGCTTTTGAAGAAGGCGGTGCAGTTGTAGGTTTCATTGCTTCGTTAGGTCTTTTAGCTTCATTGTTTTTAGCCCACATATAATGGGACAGTTCATATTTTGAAAACTGTCCCTTTTATCTAATCCTTACATCCCTGACTCTTCAAAATCAATGATATCTTTATTTTTTCCAATTATAAGCAAAACATCACCTACTGTAATTGTTTCGTTCCCAGACGGTGATACACAGATCTCTTCCCCTCTTTGAATACCTACGATATTACATCCATATTTTGAGGGAATATCCAAGTCGTAAATTGTTTTATTACATAACTTCTTTGTCGCAACCACTTCTACAAGACTGTACTCCCTTGATAGCTCAATATAATCAATCATCTTTTCTGAAATAATATGATGGGCAATGCGCTTTGCCATATCTCGCTCAGGATGAATCACTCGGTTCACACCGATTTTGTCTAAGACTTTTTGATGGTAGTCATTTTGTGCTTTAGCCCATACTTGTGGAATACCTAATTCTTTTAAAATGAGGGATGTTAAGATGCTAGCTTCAATATCATCTCCAAATGATACGAATGCATGATCAACATTTCGTACTCCCAGCTGTTTTAAAATCGCTTCATCAATAGCATTTGCTCTGACTGCATGTGTAGCATAAGCAGCATACTGTTGGACTTTTTCCTCACTTTTATCGATCGCAAGAACTTCAATTCCGAGCTCATGGAACTCCTTTACAAGACTTCCTCCAAAACGACCTAAGCCAAATACAGCAAATTGCTTCTTCACAAAAATTCCTTCTTTCAATCCAAAATGTAGGTAGATGACAACTGTTTTCTGAACATCTTTAACTAAATTAGAAAAACTAAATTCAAAATCCATTGTTTTTCTCATTAATCAACCATAATCTGAACGTAAAAAAAGACACAAAGGTAGTGAACCCCTGTGACTTTTAGTAAGCACATGTTCATCCCTTTAACGCTTGCGAGGTTAGCTGTCGGGTTCGGGCAAAAGAGAGTAGCCCTGCAAACATCTTGATGTTTGATTCACCCCAAGTCATGTTAAGACATTTCATGGGTCCCCCGCTCCTATTTATAGGATTAAGCGATCTTTGATCATCTATTCTTTTTTTCGTATATAAGCGTCTCATTTTATTAAAAATGAATAATAAAATATTTCCGAATGTAATCTTACTCCCCTTACCAATCAATCGTAAAGCATGAAAAAATTCATTTTTGGTTTAAAAAAGGGCAAAATCTATAATCAAACCGTTTACAACGAATATTTCCTTAACCAAGCTTCTTATTTCAACCTTTATCAAGGCTCTGTAAATTAGGTCTGATATTTGCTAATCAATATAATATGAAAAAACAAAAAAGACACAGTCAACTTTGGCTGTGTCCATTGAGTTTATTAATTACTTTTTTTATTTGAAGGCTCTTCATCTTCCATGAGGCCTTTTGTTGCATTTTTGAATTCTCTAAGTGTCTTTCCAGCAGCTTTTCCAAGTTCAGGTAATTTCTTTGGCCCAAATACTAATAAAGCGACAAACATAATGAGTAAGATTTCTCCAAATCCAAGATTCATGTTTACACACTTCTTTCTAAAAGAGTGATAGACTACTTATAAATTATAAATGAATCTTAAAAAAGAAGCAAAATAAGGTGTTAATTTTTTCTTACTTGCAGATAAAAAAGTAATGAAACACAAAGACCCATGATTATAGCTAGTGGAACGATGAATGTTAAATGGTGATCCTTATTCTTCGCTTCTATCGCATCATTATTTGTTACAATCTCACTTTTCATTTGTTCATCTTTCTCTTTATTTTCAACTTGCTCAAGCGCTACTTCTGTAATAATCCTGTCATCCTCACCCTTAATAACCAGCTCCCCAGTTGGACTTATCACTTTTTCAGTACTTTCTCCATGTCGTTTTGTGAAAGGAGTATCTTCCTTGACTAAAAAAGTATGATCAGAAGGATCTGTAAATTTTTCGTTTTTTAGTATCTGATCTGTTTCAAAATGGTCAAAGCCATAGTCTAATAAGGCTATCGTATCATCATAGGATTGTTGACTGTACATTGTATTTAGCGTCACAGCAATCAAACTTAAGTTTTCCCGCTCAGCAGTTGTTACAAGAGTAAACCCTGCCTCTTGAACGAATCCGTTTTTTCCACCTGTAATTCCTTCATATTCCTTGTCACGCACCATTTCATGATGATTAATAATGGTTGTATCCCAGCTCTCTCCATCCCATTTCAACTCGCTGGTTTGAAAGATGTCTCTAAACGTTTGATTTTGTAAAGCATACTGCGTAATTTTGGCCATGTCCTCTGCTGTTGTCAAATGATCTGGTTCATGAAGCCCATGAGGGTTCGTAAAATGAGTATTTTCTACCCCCACTTCTTGCTGCAAAAATTCATTAAATTCTTTTGTAAATTGATCAACTGAACCACTAAGATGTTCAGCAATCGCAACTCCTGCATCATTTCCTGAATTAATAACTAAACCTTGAATTAACTTTTTTAATGGAACCTGCTCACCTATTTCTAAGTAAACCCGGGTTCCTTCTACATTTCTTGCGTTTTCACTGACAGTCACAAGATCATTTATATTCCCTTTTTCAATTGCAAAAATAGCTGTTGCAATTTTCGTTATACTTGCTGGCGGGAGCTTTTCTTTACTATTTTTTTCATAAAGAATTTGTCCTGAGTCTGCATCAACCAAAACAGCAGCTTGGCTAAAAAGTTGTAAATCTTTATTTTCCATGTGATCTGGGGCCTCAGCCTTCATCTGTTCCGGCAATATAAATGAGCATATGACGAAAGCAATCAGAACATACTTAAGGTAGAATTTTTTCATGATGCTGCTCCTATACTTATTGTTCTTATCTTTCCTAAACTAGGATAACAAGCGATTCCTCCAAAAATCAATGTCAGTATTTTGAAACAAATCCTACTTATCTACTATTAATGAATTGACTCTTTGAAAAGGAGGATTTATACTTTAGACTGACGAACGTAAGGAAGGTTGATAACATGTCTGCAACGAACATTAAGCATGCTGGATTAATCCAATTTGCGCAAAATGGCTATGATGGCACATCTCTCGCTTCCATTGCCAATGATGTTGGAATTAAAAAACAATCGATCTATGCACATTTCGCGAATAAAGACGAACTATATTTAACAATCTTGGAAGATGTGATCAACAATGAAAGACGATATATACAAGACTATTTATCTAGTCATTCAACAATTTCTTTACATGATAAGCTCTATCAATTTTTAACGAATTATGGCAATCGATACGAGACACATGCATCCATGAAGTTTTTGTTGCGAAATGGCTTTCTCCCACCCTCCCATTTGCATGAACACATGATGAAAAAGGTGTATCAATTTTACGATGAAATCGAGCTTCTCTTTCTTCAGTATCTTGAGAAGCATCAAACTGTTTTTACATCAGCAGTTGATGAAGTGGTCATCTCCTTTATCGGTCTTATTGATTCGATTCAAATTGAGCTGCTCTATAGTGGAACAGATCGATTCCAAAGGAGGCTTAATGCAAGTTGGAAAATTTTTTGGAGAGGCATTTCGGTTCAAGAGGAGGAAATAAATAAAAATGAATAAGTATTGGTTTCTTGTTTATATATCAACATTTTTTGAAGTTAGTTGGGTAACAGGGTTGAAGCATGCATCAACTGCTCTAGAGTGGATTGGCACAGCAGTTTGTATTTTCGTTAGTTTTTATTTATTAATAACTGCAACGAAAAAACTTCCGATCAGTACAGTTTATGCTGTTTTTACAGGATTGGGGGCAGCCGGTACGGTCATTACAGAGCTCGTCTTTTTTTCGCATGAGGTAAACTGGTTAAAGCTCTTCTTATGCACGGTCCTTATTATTGGTGTTGTTGGTCTGAAAACGGTCACGTCTGAACATGGCCAGCCTGTGAAAGGAGAGAAGTAAGATGGATTGGTTATTTCTTATTTTAGCTGGTCTCTGTGAAGTAGCTGGTGTTGCGGCAATTGCACGTTTTAATGAGAAAAAGAGCCTTATGAATGGACTATTTCTTCTGTTAGGGTTTGGCACAAGCTTTTTATTGTTAACTTTAGCATTAGAAACTATTTCAATGGGTACCGCCTATGCTGTCTGGACAGGAATCGGAACAGTTGGCAGTACACTCTTTGGCATACTCTTTTTAAAGGAACCTGCCGGATGGAAACGCGTATTGTTTATTGCTATGATTATATCCGCAACAGTTGGATTGAAATTTTTGCCGTCGTAAATTAGTTAAGGAGACTTCTTATGCTAGCATCATTAAAATATTCCTTTTACGTTTTTTTAGGAGCCTGCAGCTATGGTATTCTATCGGTTATTGTCAAGCTCGCCTACCAACAAGGCTTCACAGTTTCTGAAGTAATAGGAAGCCAGTATTTGTTTGGATTTATCTTTGTCTTAATTCCGTTTCTATTTATGAAAAAAGTATTTTCCTTAAAGGATGTAGCTTTCTTATGTATTGCTGGAATAACAACAAGCTTAACAGGTTTGTTATACGGAAAGTCACTTGAAACGATTCCAGCCTCTCTTGCTGTTATTCTTTTATTCCAATTTACTTGGATAGGCATATTAATTGAAGCCATTGCGAATCGAAGATTACCATCAATATCTAAGTTAATTTCTATTCTGGTGTTATTTCTAGGAACCTTGCTTGCTGGAGGAGTATTTTCTGGACCAATAGAAGGATATACACTAAGTGGCCTAATATATGGATTATTAGCAGCATTTTCTTTCGCTTTATTTATATTTGTCAGCGGCAGAATTGCGACCCAGCTGCATTCTCTAACAAGAAGTTTTTTTATGTCACTCGGTGCACTTATCTTCCTATTCATTATTATATCACCTGAATTTATTGTTAACGGAGCGCTTGGAGAAGGCTTATGGAAGTATGGTAGTTTATTAGGGTTCTTTGGAGTATTATTACCTGTTCTATTGTTTTCTATCGGAACTCCTAAGATCGGTGAAGGACTTGCAACCATTTTAGGAGCAGCTGAATTGCCAACGGCTATCATTGCTTCGGTACTTATCCTCCATGAAGCTGTGACATGGGTTCAAGTCATGGGGATAATGGTGATAATCATAGGGATCGCTATACCGCAAATTAATACTCAATCAAAAAAGCAACCATTAATAGAGTAGGAAGACAATATGGTATTCACTGTCTTCCCGCTCTTTTATATTCTAGGTTTTGTCGGATCACAAGATGGCATTTTAGTTTGAGCTGACTCCGCCAATTTCATTAGGTAATAACACTCTTCTCTCATCATATGATCTGCCATCAAAGGTGAAAAGGTACTAAGCATTTCCTTGTTTAACTCCATTTCTTCAACTTCAGCTAAAAATCCTCTGAATAACTCAATTTCGAGTTGTACTTCTTTATTCATTCTTGTTAACGCTGGGAAAGAATCAATATTTGCTCGTAAATATCCCGATAACTCAACCGCTTTTAAGTAAAATTCCTCAAAGTCTTTAACATATTCATCACTTTTTCGTTTGAGCTTTTTTTCTGTGGCATCTAATTCGTCAGAAACAGCCCCTGCATGACCAGCTGCATCTAATAGCCACAATAGATGGTGATGTAGCTCATGAAATATCGGCGGGGCTTCCTTTCTTTTTAAATAAGAAAGAACGTGTAAATATTCCTCAAGCTCATTGACCATATGATTAATAAAAGTAGGGGAGAGATGAATTTTGATTTCTCCCGCTATATGTCTTCTAATGATTGAGAGCTTGAACTCTCGAAACTCCTTCACATATTCCTCTGATTCTAATGTTAAGGATGTTAAATTTGATTGTTCTCTTGCTTTTTTTAATAAGGTATCAAATATATCTCTATAATCCTTGGCTTTTTCAATATCTTTTTTTTCCATGACTGCTAATGATTCTAAAATAAACCTTGCATGATCTCCAAGTACCTGCAACCAGAATTGATGCTCAAAAGCAGCAGCTTCCTCAAAAGTTTTCATCTTTTTTTGACCTCCTCATACACTCTTCATTAATGTGTATGTTTATAGAACTCGTTTTAGTAAAAGAAGAGTGGTTATTCAGTAATAGGACAATACACGAAAGAATATATATATTCTTGTTCAACCACTAACAAACGAGGAGGGTTTCTTCATGTTTTTTCACATCAAGGAACTTCAATACAATGCGAAACCCGAACGTCCAGACGCTGTATACGCAAAAAAGCTTCAGGAAATTTTAGGTGGTCAATTCGGCGAAATATCTGTTGCCTTGCAATACTTATTTCAAGGATGGGCAACAAGATGTCCAGGAAAGTATAAAGACATGTTATTAGATATAGGAACTGAGGAACTTGCTCATATCGAAATGCTAGCAACCATGATTGGAAGATTACTTGATAACGCACCCTTAAAAGAACAGGAGGAGGCTGCGAAAAACCCTGTAATTGAAGCTGTACTAGGCGGTATGAATCCGCAGCATGCAATTGTATCTGGATTAGGAGCAATGCCAGCGGATAGTGTAGGTAATCGCTGGACAGCAGATTATATTATTGCTAGTGGTAATTTGTTGGCAGATTTTCGAGCAAATCTTAATGCAGAGTCACAAGGCCGTTTACAAGCTGTTCGTTTATATGAAGCAACGGATGACCGCGGAGTCAAAGATATGCTGTCATTTTTAATTGCGAGAGATCGGATGCATCAAAATCAATGGATAGCAGCTATTGCAGAGCTAGAAGCCAAGGAAGGAAGAACGGTACCAAATACATTCCCAATACAGTTGGAAGCACAGGCGTTCTCATATAAATTTATGAATCTATCAAGAGGTGAAGAAAGTGCACAAGGCCGTTGGGCCAGTGGACCAAGTATGGATGGTCAAGGTGTTTTTGAATACGTACAACACCCGCAACCGCACGCTCCAAAACCAGTCTTGCGCCCAGCACCGCCTGTGTACCATAATACACCGCCTAGTAGTTGTTAAGAACAAAAGCGCAAAACGCCCGTTTATCGGTAATAATCATAAGGCGCTTGCGCTTTTGTTACATCATCGAGTTTAATGGTAGATATGTTTTTCCCAATACACGTATTGTTCGTCCTGCTCTACTTTATTCATAAATAGCTTTTCTAATACACGAATGGAAGCGTGATTCGTTTTTAAGCATTCCGCAATGATTTTATTTACTTGACCTGTTTGAAAAGCCCAGTCAAATAATGCTTGAACTGCCTCAGTCGCATATCCTTTGTTTTGTGCATCAGGATAGATACCATATCCAACTTCTACAACACCATGATCTGGTTTTCCTTTAAAACCTATATCACCAATTAATTGCTGATTCTTTTGTGAGAATACAAGCCACACTCCCCATCCAAGAAGATCTTTATCCATTTCTAGTTCTTCTAAATAGTGTTGGATATGAGGCTTTACTTCTTTGTCATCTTCCAGCAAATTATCTACACAAGGTTTGATGATTAATCGTTTCGTTCTAATCTCCATATTTTTCCCCACTCTCTCATATTCAGTCCTCAGGTTCTGAAATTGGGAGTTGAATTGAAATTGTTGTACCACTAGTATCGCTCTCAATGCTGACATCTCCATTATGATGTTTCACAATTTCAAAACTGACCATAACTCCTAATCCTGTACCATTTTCTTTTGTTGTAAAAAAGGGTTCACCTATCCTTTTTAGGATTTCCTTTGGAATGCCTGGTCCTTCATCTTGAATCTTTATCACAACAGAAGAATCATCAAATTGAGCAACACTTAACGTAATGGAACCTCCATTCTTCATTGCCTCTATTGCATTTTTTATGAAATTAATAAAAACCTGCTTTAATTTATTTTCATCACACAAAACAAATAAAGGCTTATGAAGAAGTTTAGTCGAAATATGAACATTATGTAAAATTGCTTGTGATTTCGTGAGGGCTACAACATGCTGTAAAATTCCTTGAATATCCTTATGGCGATAACGTTCTAATTGCGGCTTTGCTAATGCTAATAATTCACTCAAAATAATTTCCATTCGATTAATTTCAGCAGAGATAACAGTGAAAAATTCTTGTTTATAGTTTTTCCCACTGTCCATCAACTGTAAGAAGCCTTTTATCGCAGTAATAGGATTGCGTATTTCATGAGCGATTCCAGCTGCTAATTGACCAGCAACGGCTAATTTTTCTGAGTTAATCATCATTTCATGGGCTAGCTTTCTTTCTGAAATATCTCTAATAATCAAATAAACTGCCTGATTTTCTTGAAAAATGGTAGGAATCGCTTTAACTCCAACATCCAATTCTTCTCCGTTTAAACGAAGCATCTTTTCCTCAAGCAGATCTGATGCTATTCCCTGCTCAGCCATGCTTAAATTATGGCTAAGCATACTTGAGTAACCTTGAAAAAATCGACTCACTTCTTTTCCTAAAACATCTTCAACATCATTTCCACCTAGCAACTGGGAAGCTTTTTTGTTCGCAAAAACAACCCGTTGCTCCTGACTAATGATCACTCCATCAGGAGAATGTTCTATCAGACTGCGATGAAGACGTTCACTTTCCTTTAGCTTCTTTCTTTGTTCGTTAAAATCAGTTATATCCTTTGCAATGCCATAAACACCGATAATCTCATTATCAATAATAATGGGAGAATTCGTTACTTCTAAATCCACTCTGTTGTTATTTTTCGTTATTATTGTACATTCGTATTGTTGGATTGCTCCGTTTAATGCGTGATGAAACTTTGTATGTACATCTGCAAGATGATTCTCTACTACTATATCCTTATAAAAGAAACGGGTTAATTCATCCTGTCTATATCCCGATATCTTTTCACAAGCACGGTTTACCTTTACAAACTTGCCTTCAAGATCCAATGCATAGTAAGCTTCTTGCTTGGATTCTTCAAAAAGCGGTTTAATAAACGGGCTTTCTTTTATAAAGATTTCCAGCTTTTCTTTCTTTCGCTCTATTTGTATGCTATTCATGGTGTTCCCCTTCCTAGTTTTCAAAAGAATATGTATGCTTTATGAACTAGTACCCATTTTTTTATTTTACACTATCTAGTTTTCAAACTCTTCCCTTTTTTACAAATGTTTCTTTCATTAACAATAAGCATAAGCGACTTGATCTGCCTCTTGCAAATAAGTAGCAAATGAATAAATGACGTTTTGGCTTCAATTCATTTGCTGCTAAACCCCTAAAGACAGTTAATCAAAGAGTTTTATATTTCCTATGCATAAAGAAAAAGCAAAAAGCTGACAATCTGTCAATGATCTGAAGGGGGGAGATCATTGCATCATGTCAGCTTCATTATCTATATAAAGAGTAATGGCTTTTCCTATTGCTAGATGTAAGTACTATGCGTTTGTTGCATCACGATTTGTCAGTTTAATTTTGACCGTTACTTTTTCACCTGCACGGTAAAGTGTTACGTCTACTTCTTCACCTATCTCTGTTTCTGTATAAAGAAACTTCCTTAGGTCACTCGCATTCGTAATCGCTTGATCGTTCATTGAAACAATCACATCTTGTTGCTTTATGCCTGCCTCATCAGCCGGGGAATTTGGTGAGACATTTCCAACGATTACACCTTTAGTTATATCCTTAGGCAGTTTCATTTGTTCCTGCAAGTAATACTGAGGAATTTCACTCATCTCTACTAAACCTACTCCCAGGAATGGGCGTTGGATTTTCCCATTATTCATTAACTCTTCAGCAATAGGTAGCACATCATTACTCGGAATAGCAAATCCTAAACCTTCGACACCACTTTCTGTTATCTTTAGGCTATTGATTCCAATAACCTGTCCGCTCATATTGATTAGCGGCCCACCGCTGTTACCAGGATTTATCGCTGCATCTGTTTGAAGAACATCTAGTGCCCAATTACCTTCAGATGTTGTGACATCAATTGTTCGGTCAACCCCGCTAATAATTCCTTGTGTTACAGTTCTTGAGAACTCTTCACCCAATGGATTTCCAATTGCAATGACATTTTCTCCTGTTCGAAGCTTTGAGGAGTCACCCATTTCAGCTACAACTGTCACATGATCAGCATCAATTTTCAAAACGGCAATATCTGTTAATGCATCTGTACCAACTAATTCTGCTTTTACTTTTTCCCCACTATATAGCGTCACTTCAATCGATTGGGCACCCTCAATAACATGGTTATTTGTAATAATATAACCAGCGTTGCCTTCCTTCTTAAAAATCACGCCAGAACCTGTTCCACTTTCAACACTTTCACTAGTTGGATTTCTAAACATGTCCCCACTTGTTTGTGTTTGTATATTTGTAATTCCAACAATCGCTGGAGATAAGCTATCTACAATATCTGCAATCGGGTTTGAGCTATTTGATAATGCTTGTGTATTAACTGTCGCTGTTGAATTTTCATTTTGAGCAGCTGTTTCAACAGCTTGGTTATTTTCTGTTACATTAGGTTGCTGTTGATCATTTGTAAAAGTGGTCACCCCTAGTACAAGTGCTCCCCCAACTACTCCACTAATAATGGAAGAAAAAATAGGTTTAAAGTTTTTGCGCGGCTTTTTGTATTCGCGTGTTATTTCTGTTTCATCATAATATCCCATGTTAACTACCTCCAAAATATTATTCAGTTTTTTATTTAAACACCCTGTGAACTTACAAATCCACCTATGACAATTAATAGCAATAAAAGTGAAATACCTGTAAAAATAATAGCTCTCATTGTTCAGATCTCCTTTTCGGGTTTCAACTTAATTTGTTCGCTTTTTTGATTAGCTTAAGTATATGAAAAGAGTTTGGGATAATAATGAGAGAATTATGGGAAATTGTGAAATTACTCAACGAGAAAGAATGAAGGTTGTATAATAGCGTTGAGAGGAAGTGAAAAAAATGAGTTACAACGTGTATTTAGTTGAAGATGAACAAAATTTAAATGAATTATTAACAATGTACTTAAAAAATGAAAATTGGTCTGTCACCTCTTTCATGACTGGTTCTGATGCCAGAAAATTAATAAACACTCCACCACATTTGTGGATTTTAGATATTATGCTACCTGATATTGATGGATATCAATTAATTAGGGAAATTAAAGCTGCTACACCCGATGTACCTGTTATCTTTATATCTGCAAGGGATGCAGATATTGATCGTGTATTAGGACTAGAACTAGGAAGTGATGATTACATCTCAAAGCCATTTCTCCCTAGAGAACTCGTCATTCGTGCTCAAAAAATTTTATCAAGAACATATACAGATGAATCTAATACCTCTAGTCATCTGATACAGCTTGATCCATATGAAATTGATGAACAAGTACGGATCGTTTACTTTAAAGGTAATGAGGTCAACCTCACCTCTAAGGAATTTGATCTTCTTCAGCTTTTCCTTCACAACAAAGGGCAAGCTTTTTCTAGAGAACAAATCCTAACAAACTTATGGGGAGAGGATTACTTTGGAACAGACCGTGTTGTGGATGATTTAGTAAGAAGGTTAAGAAAAAAGATGCCGGAATTAAAGCTGGAAACGATTTATGGCTTTGGATATAGGATGCTAAAAGGATGAAAAACAAACCATTAGCTTTTCAAATATGGATCGTTTTCTCAGGAATCCTTTTAGTCATATCACTTTTATTAGTTATTTTATTTCCTACAACTTTACGTGGTTTTTTTACAAAAGAAATTTATAAGACAATCGAAAATGAACAACTTGTATTAACAGAGTATGGAAATCCTGGAAATAATATTGGGATTGAAAAACAAAACGACCGTACGGTGTCCCATTTAGTCCTTCCAATTCAAAGTGCATTTTACTTATATTCAGATGAACTACCAATTGATTTTATTAGGCATACGCAGGAATTGGCAATGAATCAAACAAGGTCGGTTGAGCGTTATGAGAAAAATTTAAAAAACCAGACACTTTTTTATGTTATTCGAAAGCTAACCGTGAATGGGGAACCAAGCTATCTATTATCATATTCATGGGATTCCTATCGGAATGATCTTGTCTTCACTCTTTTTCGTCAGTTAATGATTATCATGGCGATTGTCTTTTTATTTAGTTGGATCCCATCTATATGGCTGGCCCGCTATTTATCGAAGCCTCTTGTAAAGCTTGAAAAACACGTAAAAAACATCTCAGATCAAGAATGGCATGAGCCTGTTGAAGTTGATCGAAATGATGAAATTGGCAAGCTTGGGCAAACCATTGAAAAAATGCGCCAGCACCTTGTGAGAAAAGATGAAGCCCAGCAGACTTTATTACAAAATATTTCACATGATTTAAAAACACCTGTCATGGTCATAAGAGGATATGCAAGGTCTGTTAATGATGGGATCTTTCCAAAAGGAGACCTCTCAAGCACTATGGATGTAATTGAAGATGAATCAGAAAAACTTGAGAAAAAAATAAAGGATTTACTTTATTTAACCAAACTGGACTTTTTATCAACACGGAAACCAAGGAAAAGCGAGTTTCGCCTTGATACACTCATTCGAGAAGAAGTTGAACGAATAAAATGGGCAAAATCAGGCTTAAAATGGGATTTAAAGCTAGAAGAAGGAATGATTAATGGCGATTCCGAACAATGGGAAAAGCTTCTGGAGAATCTTCTTGAAAATTCATTAAGATATGCGGATCAAATGATTTCTATCTCCATTTCTAAGGATGGCGATAAGCTCCTGCTCACCATTTGGAATGATGGACCGCCGATTGATGAAGATATGATGGAACAGCTTTTCGAGCCATTTCAAAAAGGAGAAAAAGGTGAGTTTGGAATCGGACTTAGTATTGTAAAACGAATTGCTGATTTACATAATGCCAAAGTTTGGGCTGTGAACGAAAGAAATGGTGCTGCATTTTATTTAGAAATACCTTCAGGAAATAGCCTGGCAAACTAGTTTGCCAGGCTTCTTTTATCCCACTAATACTGTCCATAAAGATCTGATTGGTTCAACAAACCATTAGTGTGGGATGAACCTCCCACTGATGGAAGTTTCTCTTTATTTCGGATACGTCATCTCTTCAGGTTTTACATACTGATCAAATTCCTCTGCTGTTAGTAATTGAAGCTGAATAGCGGCTTCCTTTAATGTTTTATCTTCTTTATGAGCGAGCTTTGCTATTTTAGCAGCATTTTCATAACCGATATGCGGGTTTAATGCTGTTACAAGCATCAATGAATCTTTTACATACTTTTCAATAACAGGTATATTTGCTTCGATCCCAACCGCACATTTATCATGGAAGGAATTCATTCCATCAGATAAAAGCTGGACGGATTGGAGGAAATTATAAATAATAACGGGCTTAAACACATTTAATTCAAAGTTTCCCTGGCTTGCAGCAAAGCCGATGGTCGCATCATTTCCCATAACCTGAACAGCAATCATTGTGATTGCTTCACTTTGTGTTGGATTGACTTTCCCCGGCATAATAGAGCTTCCCGGTTCATTTTCCGGAATGGTAATCTCACCAATTCCACATCTTGGTCCACTTGCAAGCAAACGTACATCATTAGCAATTTTCATTAAATTGGCAGCTAATGCCTTTAACGCACCATGAGCGTACACCGTCTCATCATGACTTGTTAGTGCATGAAATTTATTGCTTGAGGATTTAAATTCTTTTTTCGTAAATTGACTAATTTCCTTTGCAACACGGTCCCCAAATTCAGGATGTGCATTAATCCCTGTTCCAACCGCAGTTCCGCCAATTGCTAAATTTTTCATATAGGCTGTGGCATGCTCAATCATTTCCTTTGTTTGTGAAAGCATATAAGCCCATCCACTAATTTCCTGACCTAAGGTTAATGGTGTTGCATCCTGTAAATGAGTACGACCAATTTTCACCACATTCTTAAACTGCTCTACTTTCTTATTCAATGTGGCAAAAAGCTGATCAATCGCTGGGATAAGCTTTGTTTCTACCGCTAGTACTCCCGCAATATGCATGGCAGTTGGGAATGTATCATTTGAACTTTGACTCATGTTCACATCATCATTTGGATGAATAACTTCATTGATTCCCCTTTCCTTTAATAGTTCATTCCCTCTTCTAGCCACAACCTCATTGACATTCATATTACTCTGCGTACCGCTTCCAGTTTGCCATACTACAAGTGGAAAATGATCAATTAATTTTCCTTCTATAATTTCATCACATGCATGAATGATCGCAGCTGCTTTTGAAGGATGTAGCTTTCCAAGTGATTCATTAACAAGCGCAGCACTTCTTTTTAAGATGGCAAAGCCTGTAATGACCTCATTTGGCATTTTTTCCGTACCAATTTTAAAATTATGTCTGCTTCGTTGTGTTTGTGCTCCCCAATACTTATCAGCTGGTACTTGAATTTCACCCATTGTGTCTTTCTCTACACGATAATTCAAAATAACACCTCCGAAAAATGACTTCACTCCTCTATTGTATGATTTTTCCTTTGGTTTTAAAAGGGAAGCCATTCTTCCCGCCATTCAATGAAATTTCAAAGTATATTATTTTTTAATATTATAATTTTATTTAAATTTTTTCATAAAACTTAGTTTATCGGATAGACAAACTAAGTTGATGATGCTATAATAAAAACCAGTTAAAGATTATCTTACTAGTAAGTACAATTTGTAAGCGATATCAGTTACTAGATAAATAGATTATTAGGAGGATACAAAATGAGTTACTTTAAAGAAATTTCAAACATTCAATATGAAGGTTCTAGATCACAAAATCCTTTTTCATTTAAATATTATAATCCTAAAGAAATAATTAACGGAAAATCCATGGAAGAAATTCTTCGCTTTTCTGTTGCTTATTGGCATACATTTACAGCTGATGGATCTGATCCATTCGGGGTAGGAACTGCCATTCGCCCTTGGAACCACTTACAAGGAATGGATTTAGCTAAAGCAAGGGTAGAAGCTGCATTTGAGTTTTTTGAGAAGCTTGATGTTCCTTTTTTCTGCTTCCATGATGTGGACATTGCCCCTGAAGGTTCGACATTAGCAGAAACATATAAAAATATCGACACAATTGTTGCGATGATTAAGGAATATATGAGTACAAGTAAAACAAAGCTATTATGGAATACAGCAAATATGTTTACTCATCCTAGATATGTTCATGGAGCAGCTACTTCTAACAACGCAGACGTTTTTGCCTACTCAGCAGCAAAAGTAAAAAAAGGATTGGAAGTAGGAAAAGAGCTCGGAGCAGAAAACTATGTGTTCTGGGGTGGACGTGAAGGCTATGAAACACTCCTTAATACGAACATGAAGCTTGAGCAAGATAATCTCGCTCGTTTATTCCATATGGCAATTGATTATGCAAAGGAAATCGGCTTTGATGCTCCATTCTTAATTGAGCCGAAACCAAAGGAACCTACTAAACACCAATATGATTTTGATGTAGCAACAGGATTGGCCTTTTTACAAAAATATGGCTTAACAGATTATTTCAAATTTAATATAGAAGCAAACCACGCTACTCTTGCTGGGCATACATTTGAACATGAATTACGTGTGGCCCGTATTAATAATATGCTGGGTTCGGTTGATGCAAACCAAGGTGATTCATTACTGGGATGGGATACTGATGAATTCCCAACAGACTTATATTCAACAACACTAGCGATGTATGAGATCTTACAAAATGGCGGGCTTGGTAAAGGCGGATTAAACTTTGATGCCAAAGTACGAAGAGGCTCATTTGATGCAGAAGATCTTTTCCATGCACATATTGCAGGAATGGACAGCTTTGCAATTGGCTTAAAAGTAGCAAACAAGCTTCTTGAAGATCGAGTATTAGAAGACTTTATTGAACAAAGATATAGCAGCTATTCTGAAGGCATTGGACTTGAGATTGTAGAAGGAAAAACAGACTTCCACAAACTAGAGAAATATGCTCTAAATTTAACAGAAATTAAAAATCAATCCGGTCGTCAAGAACGATTGAAAGCAATAGTCAATCAATACATTCTAGAAACACTTTAATTTATCACGTGTGCTAGGTTACCTAGCACACGATCTGGATTGTATTACTCAAGAAAGGAGAATAGAGACAGTATTGTTGAAAAGTTTTGCAAACGTTATCTTTTTGTGATAATCAACATTCAACTGACTCTATAAACAACATTATGAAAAAACAAAATTCAATCTATATCCTTGTCATCACACTTGTTGCAACACTCGGAGGATTGCTCTTCGGTTACGATACTGCCGTTATTTCAGGAGCTGAAAAGTCTCTTGAAGCGTATTTTATAGATAGCTTAGGACTTGATACATTTATCCACGGAGTTACAACTTCCAGTGCACTAATCGGGTGTATTATTGGGGGAATCATTTCAGGATACTTTGCTTCAAATTTTGGACGTAAAAAGTCTCTATTCATTGCAGCTGTCTTATTTATTCTGTCAGCACTAGGTTCAGCATATCCGGAATTTCTATTTTTTACAGTTGGTGAGCCTACTGTTTCACTGTTAATAACATTTAATATTTACCGTATTTTAGGTGGTATTGGCGTAGGACTGGCTTCTGCTATTTGTCCTATGTATATTAGTGAAATTGCTCCGGCAAATATTCGCGGCCGGTTAGTTTCCTTTAATCAATTTGCTATTATCTTTGGGATGCTAGTGGTTTACTTTGTAAACTGGGGAATTGCAAGAGGACAATCATTAGAATGGATCAATGATATTGGCTGGAGATATATGTTTGCTTCTGAAGCGATCCCAGCCGTGTTATTTGCAGTCCTATTATTATTCGTACCAGAGACACCTCGTTATTTGGCAATGAAAAAGGAAGAAACAAAAGCTTTACACATACTTGAGAAAATCAATGGTACTGCAGAAGCAAAAAACATTTTATCGGAAATTAAACAAACGGTTACAATTCCTAAAGGTAAGCTTTTCTCTTATGGAAAATTAGTCATTGTTATTGGGATCTTGCTTTCAGTATTCCAACAGTTTGTTGGAATCAATGTCGCTTTATATTACGCTCCCCGCATTTTCGAAAGTATGGGAGCTGCAAAAGATGCATCCATGCTTCAAACAATCGTAATGGGCTTAGTAAATGCGATCTTTACAATCGTTGCCATTTTAACTGTTGATAAATGGGGACGTAAGCCATTGTTAATTGTAGGTTCCATCGGAATGGCATTAGGTATGTTTGGTGTTTCCGCGATGGCATTCAGTGGAATAATCGGGATTAGCACCCTTTTATTCATCATTGTTTACACAGCATCTTTCATGATGTCTTGGGGGCCAATTTGTTGGGTGCTTATTTCCGAAATCTTCCCTAATAAAATTAGAGGACAAGCAGTGGCCATTGCTGTTGCCGCACAATGGGCTGCTAACTACTTTATCTCCTCAACGTACCCGATGATGATGGAATACAGCGGAGGATTAACATACGGATTCTACGGAGTCATGAGTATTCTATCAGCCATCTTTGTTTGGAAGTTTGTACCTGAAACAAAAGGAAAAACATTGGAACAAATGGAGAATTTATGGAAACGCAAACAAAATAAAAGAATTGCATAGTGAAAAGGCGTTGGAGTTTTTCCAACGCCTTTTTCCTATATTAAATTGTCTGCAATCCTGCTTGATTTAAGAAATTCCACGGCTTGTTGTAATGTGGCTGGAAGAAGAAATCAACAAAACCTAATTCGTCCATAGTCATGCCGGTTTGGATACAGACTGATAGTGTATTAATAGACTGTGTAACATCTACCTTAGACATGACCTGTGCCCCTACAATTCGTTTTGTATCTTCTTCATAGACAACTTTTAAGGTAATATTTTCAAAAGTCGGCATGAATTCCGGCCGATCATGCTCAAATATTGTGATACTTTTCACATTCATCCCCATACGAAGTGCTGAGGTTTCTGTTAAACCTGTTGTCGCAATGTTTTGATCATAAATTTTAATACCAGATGTGCCTTGTGTTCCCATATAGCGAATTGTCGGTTTTACTAAGTTTTTTGCTACTAGTGTTCCCATTCGCACCGCATTTGTTGCTAATGGGATATACGCATACTCACCTGTTGGATTGTAGCGAATCGCACAGCTATCACCTGCTGCAAATACGTCTTTATGACTTGTTCTCATATAATCGTCGACTTTAATCGCACCATTATGAAGCATCTCAATTTGACCTTTAACTAAGTGCGTATTCGGTTGGAAGCCAATGCAAAGGATAACAAGCTCTGCTTCATACGTTCCTTTTGTCGTTTCAACACCCGTTACCTTCTCATTATTTCCTACAAAACGAGTCACTGTTTCACCTAAGGCAAGTTTTACATTCCGATCTTGAAAATCTTGTTCGATTACATCTGTAAATGCTTTATCTAAATACTTGCTTAAGATTCTCTCTTCACCATCAATAAGTGTTACGTTTTTGCCACTCATTTCAAAAGCTTCTACTAATTCAATACCTATATAACCTGCACCTACAACAACAATGTTTTGTACATCCTTTGCTTTTTCAATAATTGTGTTAGCATGATGGAAGTTTTTACATAATAAAACATTTTCCATATCGATGCCTTCAATTTTAGGAATAACTGGCCATGAACCTGTTGTTATAACAAGCTTATCAAATGTATCGTAAACAATTGAGTTTGTTGTTAGGTTTTTTGCAGTGATTGTTTTCTCTTCAACATTAATATCACAGACTTCATGCTTTATTCGCATGTTTACACCGAGATTTGTTAATTCCTCAGGTGTACAATAAAATAAACCATTTGGATCCTCTACAACCCCACTAACATGCAAAGCAATGCCACAAGATAGAAAAGAAATAGTATCATTTTTTTCGTAAACTGTAATTTCTGCCTCTGGGTATAGTTTTATCATATTTGAAACAGCAGCGGTTCCTGCATGTGTACATCCAATAACAGCAATTTTCATGTAAAATTCCTCCTAAGAATGATCGTTAATTTTATTTGTGAATAATTTCACATAAATTTGTGAAACACTTCACATTCACTTGATGACTTTATTATAATGCACCCCTTTCAAAAACTCAATACCCTTTGTGAAGTTTTTCACAATAAAATTTTAAATAGGTGTGAGCTCTTCTCTCACACCTATTTATCTTTTTAATCTTCTTTATATTCGATTACCACTCCATCAGCATGTTTACGTTTCATTAATTTCTTCTTTTTCCTTATATCCTTTGCATCAAAAACCTGATCTAAGTCATATTGATCTGGATATAACTCTTCTGCCTGGATAAAAGGTTTTACCCTTTTATGATTGATTGTTACTTTCTCCCCCTTCACTACAAGCTTTAGTTCTCCCATCGTATTTAAGGTTTTTTCGACAATACCCTTTGTTTGCAGGTGCGGGATCCAAACTGCGTCCCCTACTTGATAGGATTGAATCTGCTTATCCTCTCTCTGAACTTTATTATGGCGTAATCTTTCTCTTTCCTTTATTGCAGGAATAATTGTTGTGTCTTTAGTTGGTTGACGGCAGGATATTTCTTTTGCTCTTTCGATAATTTCCATTGGCATTCCTAATTTTTGGGCAATTGAGAATGCTTGACTGTCTCCTCCTTTTCCAACAATTAATCTATATAAAGGTTGTAGAGTTTCTATATTAAAATCCATTGATCCATTTTGGAAGCCTGCTGCTTTTTCAGCAAAATCCTTAATCTCACTATAATGTGTTGTTGCAACAAGCATCGCACCTGAGTTGTATAGAGCTTCAAGAATTGATATCGCTAGCCCCATTCCTTCTCTCGGATCTGTCCCTGAGCCAATTTCATCAAGAATCACAAGAGTTTCTTCACGTGAAGTCTTTAAAATCTCAATGACATTTGTTATATGTGATGAAAAAGTACTTAAAGAATGCTCGATGCTTTGCTTATCACCAATGTCAACGAAGATGTTTTTCACTATACAAAAACAGCTGTCAGGATCTGCTGGAATATGAAGACCTGATTGAACCATCATCGCTAATAAGCCGATTGTTTTGATTGTAACAGTTTTTCCACCTGTATTTGGTCCAGTTATGACTAATGCCATGTATTCCTTCCCAAGCGTCATAGTTAATGGAACAGCACTTGCCCCAAGCAATGGATGTCTTACATTGTATAATTCAAAGCCTTCAGCTTGTTGAATTTTCACCTCATTTCCATTCATATATTTACTCAGCTTTGCCTTTGCAAAAATAAAGTCATACGAAACCATTCCTTCTATATTAATAAGCAGTTCGTGTTTATAGGATGCTGTCATATCTGTTAAATGGCCTAATATCTTTTGAATCTCGACTTCCTCTTCTGCTTTTAAATAGGTCAGTTCGTCTTGTAGTTTGTTTATATCATCTGGTTCCATAAAAACCGTTTGCCCGCTGGAAGATTGGTCAACGATTGTTCCTGAAAATTTACGTTTATATTCACTTTTCACTGGTACTACATATCTCCCATTTCGAACACTGATCACCTGTTCTTGGAGATAAGAAGAAGATGTTTTCATTATTTGACCAAGCTTTGTTTTTATTTTTTCATCAATGGAAACTAGCTTGTTCCTTAATTTAGCTAAAGATCTACTTGCATAATCGTCCACTTGATTATTCCGAATACATCTTGATACTTCCTCTGCAAGGTCTGTTAACTCGTAAAGAGAGTATGCATATGAACTAATTGTTGGTGCGTGATATTCTTGTTTGATCATAAATCGTTTGATTTTTTTGACACTATCCAGAAAGGTTCCTAAAAATTCAAATTGATCTGGTGTAGGCAGATAGCCTTTATCAACGAGTGTAACAATGTGCTCCACTCCATGTAACGAATGAACAGGGATACTAGAGGATTTTTCGATAATTGTACATGCCTCTGTTGTTTCATTTAGCCATCTTATTATTTTCCCTTGATCATTAATTGGTAAAAGGTCTAATGCTCGTTGTTTTGCAGCATCACTCATAGCATACTCACTAAGTAATGCCAATACTTTATCAAATTCTAGACTTTCAATTGTTTTCTTGTTCAATGGTTTGAACCTCCTATGTTAGTAAATAATCGAGTAGGAGGGGGTGACTAACCCCCGACCTCTCACACCACCGTACGTACCGTTCGGTATACGGCGGTTTCAATTAAGTCGAACGTAATATTTGATACCTTGTAAACAG